>JANNOU010000085.1:0-14216 GCA_031399305.1 Leptolyngbya sp. SOY_34_metabat_272 | reverse complement strand
CAGGAACGGCTTGCCGCCGCACTCGCGCACTAGCTGAGCCACGCAGTGGACAATTTCAGGTCGGGTGGTGCATTCTCTACCAGGGCGAGAGCCGGTGAGCAGGTTGGGTTTGAGCAGCACCCGGTCGCCAGGTTTAACGACCCTGGCCATGCCGCCTAAAGGCTGCAGCAGGCTTTCCAGATGTTGCCGCAGCTGCGGTGGATCGTAAGTGTCGGTGCAGTAGAGGCTCACCAAGGGAGGCATCAAACGTGGCATGGAGTTGTGGCTCAATAGTTCAAGGGGCAGATTGCACAAAATCATACACTCGGGGGCAGAAAACCCAATGGGAGCGCACGCATGACTCGGCTACTGGCAGGAGATATCGGCGGCACCAAAACCATCCTACGGCTGCTCGAAGTTCGCAACGGTGAGCACCAGACCCTGTTTGAACAGCGCTACATCAGCGGCGACTACCCCCACTTGACCCCGATGGTGCAGACCTTCTTGCAACAGAGCATCGCGGCTGGCTGCAGTCCTCAGACGCCGGTTGGGGCCTGTTTCGCGATCGCGGGGCCGGTGGTCAACGACACTTCCATGCTGACCAATCTCGATTGGCAGCTGAACGGACGCGAGCTGGCGCAGGCGCTGGGTATCCAGCGCCTGCGCCTGATCAATGATTTTGCCGCTGTGGGCTATGGGCTGCTGGCGTTGGGACCGGAGGATTTGGAAGTGTTGCAACCGGTCCCCTCTGACCCGACATCGGCCAGCCCAGTGCCTGCGCCGATCGTGGCAATCGGCGCAGGCACTGGGCTGGGCGAGGCATTGCTCATAGACCAAGCGGGCAGCTACGAGGTGTTCGCCTCGGAAGGAGGACATGCGGATTTCGCGCCGCGCACCGAATTAGAGATTGGGCTTTTGCAGTATTTGCACCAACGCCACGAGCGAGTCTCGGCGGAACGCGTTGTATCGGGACAGGGCATTACGGCGATCTATGAGTATCTGCGCGACACTCAGTACGCCCCGGAGTCCGAGGCGGTGCGCGAGGCGATGCGCCACCAAGACCTATCTGCCGTGATCTCCACTTACGCGCTGGCGGGTCAAGACCGGCTGTGTGAGCAGACGCTAGAAATCTTTGTGTCCGCCTACGGTGCGGAGGCGGGCAATCTGGCGCTCAAACTGCTGGCCTACGGCGGCGTTTACATCACGGGTGGCATTGCGCCGAAGATTCTGCCCAAGCTGAAAGAGGGCTCGTTCCTGGAGAGCTTTCGGGCCAAGGGCCGGATGCGTCCGCTGATGGAGAAGATGCCCGTGTCTGTGGTGCTGAACCCGACGGTGGGTCTACTCGGCGCGGCGGTGTTCGCGGAGCGGCTGCTACGGGCCACCCCCTAAGGCTGAGCGCGTTTGAGGCTCAGCAGCGGTTGCCACTCCGGCGGCAGGGCGGAAATCGCCCGGATGATCGAAGTGCGATCTGGGCCACTGCCCTGAGGGGATTCGGTCAACAGGAGGTTCTCGGAGGGGATGCCGATCAGCTCGCCCTGAGCGTTGAGCGCTGCGCCCCCAGAATTGCCCGAGTGGATCACTGCATCTGACAAGAAGTCGTAGCGTCGGCCACTGCTGTTGCGGATGATGCTGCTGATCACGCCCTGGGTAAACGTTAGGTAAGAGCTGCCGTTGACCAACGCCGTGGTGCTGGGAAAGCCCAGAATGCGCACGCCATCGCCCAGGCGAACCGTCTCAGCATCGGCCAGGGGCACAGTCGGCAATTGCAAGGCTGACGGCAGCGGCCTGCCACGCAGATCGCTCGTCACCTTTAACAGCGCTAGGTCAGCGGCCTGGTCATAGCGCAGAATTTGCGCCTGGAATAACGGCATGACCGGTTCATCGGTCCGCTGGACGGTGCCAATCAGCACGGGTCCACGTAGCGGTTTGCGGCTGGTTTCGTCCCGAATCACATGGAAATTGGTCAGCAGCAGACCGTCGGGGCTGATCAAGGTCCCCGAGCCGGTGCCCTGATCGGTGACAACCTGCACGACCGCACGGAATGTTCGCTCCAGCGGATCGGCGCTGAGCGGAGCCCTCAGGAACCGGCTCAGGGTCGTGGCAAAGTCAAAGATCTTCAGCTTCGGGTCGTTGAGGCGGACTTGGTCGGGGGCAACGGCTTTGACCGCATCCGCTCCCTGGAGGCGCAGGCGATAGGGGCCCCGCGTCACAGGCTCCAGGCTGGAGACCAGCAGGGTGTAGCGTCCAGCCGCAGGCAGCATAGCGGTCAGTTGCGAGGCGGCGTCGTCTTTGGCGCGGTCGTCGTTCTCGGCCAGGATGTTGCCCTCTGGGCTAACCAGACGCAGATAGGTATCTAAGTCCTGGGTCTGGAGGCTGGTGAGGAGCAGCTGCCCGCGCTGGCCGCTGAAGGTGTAGGCATCAAAGAACTGACCATTGCTGAGCAGCCCATCGCGCCAGGAGAGTTCGCCCTTGAAGCGAGACTGGCTGGCTTCTAGCGGGCGGGTGGTGGCGTGGGCAGCGTGCAGGGTCAGGCTTGCCCGATAGTCGCCCGTGCCGGTGGCGGCAAAGCTGTTGAGCAGCAGTCGATACTGCCCGTCGGCCACCAGGACCACGGAGAGCTGGGCGTCGGTTTCGCCGCCCGCATCGTCATCGGCGGCGATCATCTTGCCGTCGGGGCCCTGCAAAATCAGGTAGGCGTCGAATTGGTCGCTGCTGAGGCTGGCCTCTAGCCGCTCGCCAGCGCGGGCGGTGAACTGCACCGGATCGTAGGGGCTGCCGTCGGGGGTTAGGCTGGGGTCGGAGCCGGTCAGCTCGCCGCTGAGGGGCTTCACCTGGTTGCGGGGCAGGTCAAAGCTGGGCGTAGAAGCCGAGGGTGAGCCACAACCAGCCAGGCCTAGAAACAGCCCCAGCAATAGGAGGACGGTGCCAGAATTGCGCATCGATTGCCAGTCAGGATCAATAATTAAAGCGACCTGCTGGGCTTGAATTTATGGCGCGTTTTCTGCACATTGCCGACATCCACCTGGGGTTCGATTGTTACGATAACCCAGAGCGTTCGCAAGATTTCTTCCGGGCGCTGGACGATGTCATCGTTCGCTATGCGCTGCAGCCCCAGGTCGATTTCGTGTTGATCGCCGGGGACTTGTTCGAGCAGCGCAATATCCAGCCCCATGTGCTCAACCAGGCTCAGTTTGTTCTGCGCCGCTTGCAGGCGGCGCAGATTCCGGTGCTGGCGATTGAGGGCAATCACGATAACCGGCCCTATGGCACCAAGACCAACTGGCTGCGCTACCTGGCGGACTGGGACATGTTGATTTTGCTGGAGCCGGAGGCCGAGGAGGGGGGATGCTTCACCTATCTGCCCTGGGACCCGGAACATAAGCGCGGCAGCTACATTGACCTGCCCTGTGGCGTGCGGGTGCTGGGATCTTGCTGGTGGGGGGCCGCTGCGCCGCAGACAATTCCCGCAATTGCTGAAGCGATTCAGGCGCTGCCGCCCGGTCCGGCGCACACAGTGTTGATGTTTCACCACGGGCTGGAAGGGCAAATCGCTCGCTACAGCGGCGCGCTGCGCTATCCGGAGTTGCTGCCGCTCCAGCAGGCGAGGGTGGATTACCTGGCGCTGGGCCACATCCACAAGCACTACACGCTGGAGGGCTGGATCTTTAACCCCGGCTCGCTGGAGGCGAACAGTGTCGAAGAAAGCACATTTGAGCGCGGTGCCTATGCAGTGACCCTGGGTGCGGCTGGGATCGACGCCAGGCTGGAGCGAGACTACTATCAGCGACCCGTGCACCGTCTGCGTTTGGAGGCGAAGGGGCAGGAAACAGTGCTGGAGCTGGAGGAGAAAATCCTCAGCTATGTGCGCGCCCAAAACATCGACCGCGACACCCAGCCCGTGGTGGAACTCAAAATCGAAGGTCAGGTGGGCTTCGAGCGGCTCGATTTGGACGCGCGCAGTTTGCAGCGTGAACTCAAACAGCTGACGGGCGCGTTGGTTTTCTTGCTGCGCTACAACGCCACGACTACGGGCTACGCCACCTACCTGGCCGAAGACGCCAGCCGCCTGCAGATGGAACAGGAAATCTTCACCGACGAATTGGCGGCCAATGCTCACTACAAGAAACACGCCGCCGAACTGGCCCAAGCCCTGATTGGCCTCAAGGAAATGGTATTGGAGAGTCGTCCCGAGCCCGAACTCTATGAGTTCCTGCGGGCTCGCCTGAATCGTGAAGAAGATCCGGAGAAGGCGGTGGACACCTGACGAGTCGCAGCCCTTGCCGTGATCTTGCAGGGGCGTACCGGGAAGCGGCCAGCCTCTGCGGCGACCCGGCGGCAACCTGTGGCGATCCTCTGCGGGTTTGCGCAGAGGCTCCTAGCAGTTGCGCAAGTGTGGCGGGCGGTTGTCGCGATTGGGCGGGAATGGGTCGAGATCCTCACGGCGCTTGCCGCGATTCACCTACTGCTTGCGGCAATCCGGCTCAAGCTTGCGTAGCTTCGCCGTGAACATGCCGTGAGGCGGCCAACAGTCGCAGCGAAGCCGCCAGTGCCTGACCGAACTGATCGCAAGCTGGCAAGTGTGAGCCAAACCCAAACCCCAGATGACTGAAGCCCCAGAAGACTCAAGCCCCAGAAGACTCAAGCCCCAGATGACTGAAGACAGTAAAGTAGGTTCAAACCAGCCTCAGCGACCTGTATCCGAGCGATGTCAGAGACCCAGCCTTCAGCCATTGACTTCACTCAGGAAGACAAGGTTTCGCAAATCCTGCCCCGACTGCCGCTGCGCTCCAGCCACACAGCAGGCTGGCATGGAATTTATGTTCAACAGCATCATCAGCCTGCCTGGCAAACCCCTGAGTATTGCTCCACGCAGCACTTGATTTTGATCCATGAGTCTGAGCAGCTCATTCAGGCAGAGCGGCGGTTAGACGGGCGGCGGCAACATGAGCAGCTGAGTGATGGCAATGTGGTGATTGTGCCAGCCAATGCCCAACATCAGGTGAGCTGGGACCAAGAAAACAGCTTTATCCTGCTGTTTCTGGAGCCTACCAACCTTGCTCACATTGCCTACGAAGCAGTCAATGTCGATCGGGTTGATATCTTGCCGCAGTTTGCCATGCGCGATCCCTTGATTTACCAAATCGGGCGGTCGCTTCAGGCCGAACTGCAATCGAACGCCAATGGCTGGGGAACTCGCTTGTATGCTGAGGCGGCAGCAACGATGCTGGCCGTGCACCTGCTCAAGCAGTATTCAGCCTTCCCGACTCAGATTCCGGACTATGCCCAGGGGCTCTCTAGCCAAAGACGACAACTGGTCCTTGAGTACATCCATGAGCATCTGAGCGAAGATTTATCCTTGGCTGCGATTGCCAGCAGCGTTGGCATGAGTCCGTACTATTTTGCCCGCCTGTTCAAGCAGTCGATGGGCATTGCCCCCTATCAGTATGTTCTGCAACAGCGGGTAGAACGGGCCAAGCAACTGCTCAAGACCAGTCGGCTTTCAATCGCGGCTATTGCTCACCGCGTAGGCTTCTCGGACCAAAGTCAACTCACCGTGCAGTTTCGTAAGTTCACCAGCACCACGCCCAAAGCCTATCGCGATGGCTTGTAAGCTTTACCACCCAGATCAAGCGCAAGATTTAGATAAAAATCGCAAGAATCACTCGTGACGCTCACTCTGGCGTCTCCTAAGCTCAGGAGAACCCGCTTGATTGCTCAAGCTTGAGTCCCTAAAGGAGCGTCCTATCCGTGACTGCGATCGATTCAGCAAATGCCTCTGCTCGGCCTGACTTTCCCATCACCCTCAACCAGCTCTACATCAATGGACAATGGCGCGACTCCAGCAGTGGCAAAACCTTTGCAGCCATCGATCCCACCACTGAGGCAGAAATCGCCCAAGTAGCTGAAGGAACAGTCGAAGATGTAGACGTCGCGGTCAAAGCCGCCAACAAAGCTTTTGAAACAGGTCCGTGGGGCCAGATCAGCGGTCATGAGCGAGGTGAGATTTTGTGGCGGGTGGGGGACCTCGTTCGTCAAGCTGGTGAAGAACTCGCCTTTCTGCAAGCCAAAGAAATGGGGCGATTATTCACCGATTCGATGACCGTAGATATTCCCCACCTCGTCAACATGTTCCACTACTACGCAGGCTGGGCCAGCAAAATCGAAGGCTCGGTTAAGCAAACGGTCAAAGGCTTGCATACCTATACCCTGCGTGAACCGTTAGGCGTGGTCGCGGCAATCACCCCCTTCAATTTTCCCCTGATTTTATCGATCAGCAAATTTGCGCCCGCCCTGGCTTGCGGCAATACCATCATCCACAAACCCGCCTCCGCCACTCCCCTCTCTGCGCTCAAATTTGCCCAGATCATGGAAGCAGCAGGCGTGCCAGCAGGCGTCTTCAACGTGGTCATGGGGCCAGGTGGCACAGTTGGCAATGCCCTCTCAACCCACCCCGGTATCGAGAAAGTTGCGATCACGGGTTCAACCGCTAGTGGCATTCGGGTCATCAAGGACTCCGCAGACACCCTCAAGCATCTGACCATGGAACTGGGCGGCAAATCTGCCAACATCATCTTCGCCGATGCCGATTTAGAGGCCGCCACCCAGACTGCCTACGACGGCATGTTCTACAACAAAGGCGAAATCTGCTACGCAGGTTCCCGCATGTTAGTAGAGCGGTCTGTGTACGATCAGGTGGTCGAGCGGGTTCGGCAACGAGCCTTGAGTACTAAGCCGGGGGATCCGCTGGATCCAACCAGCGACATGGGACCGATCGCCAACCACAGCGAATACACCAAAGTCCTCAGCTACATGCAGGTTGGTCGTAACGACGGTGCGCGGTTAGTCGCCGGGGGCAAAGCCGCAGACATTGGCACCGGCAAAGGCTATTTTGTCGAGCCAACGGTCTTTGCCGATGTCAACAGCGAGATGACGATCGCCCGCGAAGAATCCTTTGGCCCCATTCTTTCGGTGATCCCATTTGACAGCTTTGAGGATGCGATGCGCATTGCCAATGGCAACCAGTACGGGCTTGCCTCAGGGGTCCACACTCGCGATCTCAAAAAGGCCCATCAAGCCGCAGCGAGGCTGAAAGCAGGCACCGTATGGGTGAACACCTATGGCCACTTTGATCCGTCCGGCCCGTTCGGTGGCTACAAGCTGAGCGGCTATGGACGGGAACAGGGTTGGGAGGCGTTAGAGTTCTATTTGCAAACCAAAACCGTGTGGGTGGATCTGTCGTAGCTTGTGCTCCACATTTGACTCATACAACAGCAGACCTAGAACGGAGACAGACGCGTGAATATTGGCATTATTGGCACCGGCAACATGGGCAGTGGCATGGGCAAGTTTTGGGCCAAGAACGGGCACAAGCTGATGTTTAGCTATTCTCGCAGCCCAGACAAGCTTCAGTCGGTTGCTCAGGCCACAAGCCCAGAAGCGCTGACTGGAACCCCTGCCGAAGCGGCACAATTTGGCGACGTGGTGCTGTTGTCGGTCGCTTGGGCAGCAGTTGAAGACGCACTGCGAGCTGCAGGTTCGCTGGATGGCAAGATTCTGTTCAGTTGCGTCAATGCCCTGTTGCCGGACCTGAGCGGCTTGGCTATCGGCACTACCACTTCAGCAGCCGAGGAGATTGCCAAGTTAGCGCCGGGCGCAAGAGTGGTTGAGGCCATGCCCGTTTTTGCGGAAGTTCTCCAGTCTGACTCTCGCCTATTTGGCGAGTTGGAACCCAGTGTCTTCTATTGCGGCGATGATCAAGACGCAAAAGCGATTGTGGCCCAACTGCTGCGGGAGACCGAAGTGCAACCGATTGACGCCGGACCGCTCAGCAATGCCCGTTATGTCGAGCCAGCCGGGTTTCTATTGGTGCAACTGGCCTACGCCCAGCAGATGGGGCAAGTTGCTCTGAAGTTACTGCAACGCTAAAGTGTTCTGGATTTCAACTGGGTCAGGTAAGACTGACCCATAGATTAACCAGGATACCGAGGACTAGGGCAACTGTGACAATGAAGAGAATACTCTGACGTGATTCCCGGATCTGGGCGTATCGCTCAACCTCCTTGCCCAGGAGAAAAAAACTGCCGGGGAAGAGATGATCGTCTACAACTTCGTTACCCAAGTACCAACGCAGACCACCATTAATTACCAGCAAGATGGCTAGAATTATCATAACCTGCCCTGCTACGGTGGCAGCTGGCTGGAGAGCCGAGTGAGTCGCACTCAGGGGCTGAAGCGCTGCTGTATTGAGGATAAACAATAAGCCTATCTTCATGGTTAGCAAAAACTTGAGCTTTGACCAGTCCCTGACTGTGTTTACCTGCTTAGACAGATACTCTCTTAGCGGCTGATCGAACGCGGCGACTAGGTTCTCGTCTTCTCCTTCAACGGTCAGCGTGGTGTTGTGGCTGGCGCTTGTCTTGTGAAAGACAAGCAGAACCTTTAACTGGGGGTTCGACTCAACAGAAACACTGAGCCTGGTGAGCTTCTTTTGATCGCTATTCTCTTCACTGAACAGAGAATCGATCTTTTTGGTTTTAAAGTAGCTGTGGTCTGCTCGATAAACTTCGTAATTTGGGCAGGCTTTGACCCTGAAATGCTTGAGCCTGTCGATCAGGATATTGCGAATTTCCCTGACCTTCGGTTCATCTAATAAAAAGCCATTAGGAGGCTCATAGTGCTTAACAACTGGAGGCGCATAATACAAATAGGCGCGAAAAGATTGCACTGAGTCAGCCTGGGTCACACTGGACGTAACCAAGGGCTGGCTCGGTAGCGACGGCAGATAATCAATCAGTTCGTCTGGCAGACCGCAGCCGCGCAAGAACAGTCGTGGGATGTCTCCAGACTGCGCGACTGTGCGATGGTCAACTACGCTGGGTCCCTGGTGATAGCAGGACTCCAAGGCTTGGACCGCTGTTAAATTTGTGTTGCCGAAGATGGTGAAACCTAGGATTGCAAACTCTAGGCTGGCACCGCTAAGATCGGCTTCGAAGAGGTTAGCACTGCTGAGATCCGCACCGTTGAGGCCAGCATTGCTGAGATCAGCGCCTCTTAGGTCAGCCCCACTCAACCTGGCTTCACTGAGGTTTGCGCCTTTCAGATCTGCTCTGACTAGGTGCGCCTCCACTAGCCCTGCACCGCTGAGATCTGCGCCACCCAGCTTTGCCTCAACTAGATAAGCGGCGCTGAGATTGGCACCGTAGAGATCGGCATTGCTGAGGTCTACATAGCAGAGTTCCGCTTGCTGGAAATCGACTCCCGAGAGGCTAGCCTGACTCAGATTGAGCCGATTCAGATTTCTACCTCGGAGGCTGCTACCGCTAAGATCTGGTCGCTCAGCACTGCTTGCACGCCACTGGTTCCAAGCCTCAACTCCCTGCTCTAAGCGAGCAAGATGCTCTTCGTTTGCCACGATTCTCAAAACTCACTGCACTAGAAAGCGAACTCGACGCAGCGTCGCACTGTAGCATCAGAAATGAGTCTAGAGGTTTAACGCTCCGGACCCACTACACTTTTACCACAGTGCGACGCTCAAGGCTATCAGAGTACCGCTATCGGTCTCCTCAAGCTTCAAGGGGTATTACTGGCGCTGCCCGGCTGGGTATCATTGGCCTTGGCTGGGTTGGGGAAAGTTTGACCTTCCTGAGACTTAGCCGGGTTGGGGAAAGTTTGACCTTCCTGAGACTTGGCTGGGTTGGGGAAAGTTTGACCTTCCTGAGACTTAGCTGGGTTGGGGAAGGTGCCTGAGGAGTTGACATCGGTCGAAGGATTCAGCTTAGATCCGATTAGGGGAATAGCCACAATCACTGCACCGAGTCCAACAATCAAAGCAATGTTCTTGAGGGTCAGTAGTGAGCCCATAGAAAAATGTCTCCTTACATACAATACATCTTTAGCATACGCCCCTCTAGAATACCTCAGAGAGAAACAAGAGAGAGGGTCTACTCAGCAACTATAGTATACCAATTACTGCTCGCAGTGCGATGTAGCAAGCGACGAAAGCCACGAAATCTAGCAACAGGATTAAGTTTAGGTAACACCAGTCTTAAGGAATCGCAGTTCAGGCAATGCCTGGATGCACGAGGTACCGGGCTTAAGCATCATTGACTGGCTAATCGCTGCAAGCAACCCTGACTCTCCGACCGAGATCAAGATTGTCAGGGAACAAATACATTAATTTAAATCAAGTCTTTTGGGTTTCGAAGAACTTGATTTCAATCAAGTCCTTTGGCTGCTCAGCACTGGGAATAGATAGCTTTTCTAAACGATTACATTTCATCTCAGCGCATCAAGTGATGCAAGCTACACATTGCCTTTGGATCGTCTGGGTTTGGCCTAAGGCAAACAGGCCCTTCGGATACCTACCTCTGATGGCTTATTAACAATGGCTTATTAACAATTGATAATCTCACAGATGTGAGGAAGCTGCTATTGAGGTTCGCCTTCTGGTATCCGGTCAACTTGTACTTGGAGAAAATACAGTCCTCTCCAGGTCCGTGTCATCTCAGATTGAACTGTCAAGCTGCTTGGAAATTTAAGCCGAATGGGATTGGCTGAATGGGTGTACACGGTAGCTGTGCAAGGGGGGACGGATGCTGAAATCGGAGTCATTTGGGTCTGAGCCCGGCAGCTGCCGCTCGGAACTCGGGGTCTGGAGGACTGGGCTCGGATGTTGCAGCCCAAAACCTAATCGATTGAGAAAAATGCTCAAAGCTCCGAGCGTTTTTCTCGGACAGTCGAGAAAAATGCCCGAAATTTGCAGCTCCAAGCCCCGACCGCCGAGCTTCGAGGCCGAAATTCCGGGCTCCGAGGTCAAAGGTTGAGGACCTCAGCTGCTGTGCCCGCAGCCCCGATCCCGTCACCCTCCTAGATCTCGATCCAGACAATGACCTCGACTAGCATTAGCCGCCAACACAACCGTATCCACTACGCATTACCCAAGCCGCAACAAATCTTTACTCTTAAATGAGGGGTGAGACCCCTCACTCTTCAGGCACAGATGTATTATCTGTCCTAGAGATTCACTGGGACTTGCGTATGTCTACCACCGTTGTTGCTGAGCAGCTCGAAGAAATTTGTCACGCGATCTGGCAGATCAAGATGGACAAGTGTGGAGCCAGGAACGCCATGGAGTCGCTCGCCACCCTCACCGCCATCCTGGCTAGCTGGGGGATCAACAGCCTGAACGTCGAGCCGTAACCCCTTGAAGGTTGACTGAAACTTTGGACTTAAGACACCTGGCTCACAAGCGGCTCCTGGATCAGTTCCCGCAGCGTCTGCAGCAGGTCCTGCTCCTTGTAAGGCTTTGAGAAATAGGCTCTGGCTCCCAGGCCCATCGCTAGTTGGCGGTGCTTGTCGCCGCTGCGCGAAGTCAGCATCGCCACCGGCAAATGTTGCAGATTGGGCTCTGATTTGAGACGCGTCAGTAGGCCGTAGCCGCTGAGCCGAGGCATCTCGATATCACAAACGACCGCTTGCACGGGCAGACCGGCCAGGAGTTTTTCCAGGGCATCTTGACCGTCGCGGGCCTGTTCCACACGATAGCCCGCTTTTTCCAGGGTCAGGGCCAGGAAGCGGCGCACGTTAATCGAATCATCGACGATCAAAATCGTGTCAGTTTGGCGCGAGGGCCGCAGAGACGGTGAGCTGGGCTCAAACGGCGCTGAGAGCAGGGGGGTGAGTCGGTTTGGCGTCGGGCCATCTGGGCTAGCCGACTGGTCGTGATTGGTGAGCCACTGCACCAGTTGGGGGACATCCACCAGGGGCACCACACGACCATCGCCGAGGATCGTGCAGCCCGTAAAGCCAGGCGGCAGGGGCAGGTTCCCTTCGACCTGACGCACGGCCACCTCTTGTTCGCCCCAGCAGCGCTCCACGCGCACGCTGATGCGTTGCTGGGCCTGGGCCAAGACCAGCGCGGTCGGCTCGCCGATGGTCGGGGTGGCTTCGGTGTCGGCGGCCTTGGTGGGACAGCGGAAATTGAGCCAGGGTTTCAGCGACAGCAGGGGCACTGGCTCGCCTTCGCGGCTGAGCACTGCCTGTTCGGCGATGACTGGCCCGGGTTTCAGCAGCAGCATGGCCTCTACGGCGTCGGTGGGGAAGGCCATCAGCATGCCGTGGCTTTCGACAAGCAGCACACGCACCACCGAGAGGGTTAGGGGCAGGCTGATCGTGAACACGCTTCCCTGACCTGCTTGGGTCTCGACGCGGATCTCGCCCCGGACTTGCTTGAGGTTGGTGCGCACTACGTCCATGCCGACGCCGCGACCTGACAGAGCGGTGACCTGGTTGGCGGTGCTGAAGCCGGGCTCGAAGATCAGTGCCAGTAGTTCGCGCTCGCTGGCGCTGGCCAGCAGGTCGGCGTCCAGGCCTATCTGCTGGGCGCGGCTGCGGATTTTGGTCAGGTTGATGCCGCCGCCGTCGTCGCTGACCGTGATCAGGGTTTGGCTGCCGCGATAGGTGGCGCGGATCTCGATCTGGCCGGTTTCGGGCTTACCGCGCATTCGGCGGGTGGCTGGGTCTTCGATGCCGTGGTCGAAGGCGTTGCGTAGCAGGTGTAGCAGTGGGTCGCTGAGCGCTTCGAGCAGGCTGCGGTCAATCAGGGTGTTGCCGCCGGAGACTTTGAGTTCGGCCTGCTTGCCATATTGCAGTGACAGGTCGCGCAGGACGCGGGGGAAGCGGTTGAGCAGGTCGCAGAGCGGGCGCATCCGAGCCTGGGTCAGGCTGGTTTGCAGCTGCTTGGCGGTGCGGTTGAGGTCGCGGGCGGTCTGGTCGGTGTCTTCTAGGCCGAGTTCGAGGTCGCCGGTGACTTCTTGAATCTGCACCAGGGTTTCCATCACTTCCTGCGACAGCAGGTGCAGCTCACCATAGCGGTCCATCTCTAGGCTGTCGAAGCGGCTGTTTGGGCTGCTGTTTAGGCTGCTGCTGCCAGCGGGGTCGAAGGCTGCGGGGACGGGCGAGCCTGGGGCGACTAGGGGTAGGGGTGCGGCGACGGGTTCCCCCTGGGTCGCGGCTTTGTCGTAGGTAGTTTGCAGGCGCTGGCTCGATTGCTCCAGACTGCGCACGCGCTGACTGAGCAGTTGGGTCAGGCCGTGCAGGCGTTCTAGGTTGAGGCCCAGGCCATTGCGCTCAATGGTCAGCTCGCCGAACAGGTCACTGAGCTGTTCGAGCTGTTGGACGGGGACCCGAACCGTGTTCTCCTGGCTCTCACTGGGCTGGGGGGCTGGGCTGGGCTCGGGTGGTAGCTCGAGGTCTGCGCTGGCAGGCAGGACTGGCCACGCGGCTGGGGCGGCCAGTGGCGGACCGGCCAGCGCAGGCTCAGTCGCCGCTGTGACCAGTTGTTTGGCGTCCAGCAGGAGCTGGGTGGGCAAGTGCTCGGTCTGACCGGCGAGCACCAGGCTTTTCGAGCGTCGCCACTCGTGCAGGGCCAGCTGGGCGATCTCTACTAGCCGCTCGGGGGCGGCCTCCAAGTGTTGCCCAATCGACTCGCACAGCTGGCTGAAGGCACGCAGCTGCAACATTTCGCCTAGGCCCCCCAGCTCCTGGGCCATGATCGCGAGTTCTTCGCGCAAACAGGGCTGCTGCGGGTCTTCCAACACCGACTCCAGGCGTTGCAGGCAGCCCTCGACTTCGGTTTCGAGCAGCAGGGCAGTGGTGTCTCGGCCTGGTTCGGGGGCGCTCAGGGTGCTCAGATCCTCGGGCGGCGGATCGCCCAGCCGGTGCTGCAGCAGGTTCAGAATCGGTCGGGCGTGTAGCTCTAGCCAGCGCTCAGCCACCGTCGGGGTCTGGCGGCTGAGGCTGATCACCTGGCGCAGCACATCGACGGTTGCCAGCATCAGTCGCTCTAGGCCGACGTCCACGCTCAGGTCGGGCTTCTGCGCTCTCAAGACCTTGAGGAAATCTTCTAGGCGGTGCGCCAGCAAACTCAGTGTCTCAAAGCCCATCATGGCTGCGCCCCCCTTCACCGAGTGGGCAGCCCGCAGAGCCGCGTCCATCTTGCTGGGGTCTAGTCGCTGGCTGGCCAGGCCCAGCAACACCGACTCAATTGTGTTCAGATACTCCTGCGCTTCCTCTAGGAACTGGAGCTGGATTTCGAGTTCCTTGTCGTGTGGCATGGCTATCCTGTTAGCGTTTCTCGATTTCGGGCAGGCATTGCTTGAGTTGGAGAACCCATTGCTTGAATTTGGCTACCCGTTGCTTGATTGGGGGTGGGCATTGCTTGAATTTGGCTACCCGTT
>JANNOU010000064.1:0-16220 GCA_031399305.1 Leptolyngbya sp. SOY_34_metabat_272 | reverse complement strand
ACCTCGTGGGCGGGTCTTTAAATCTCTCTGGTGAGGTTCAGGACCTCGCGCAGAAGTCTCAGAACCTCTTTAATGAGGTTTTAGGGCTTGTGGCTAAGTCTCTGAGGCTGGTCAGTGAGTCTTTGGATCTCTCTAACGAGGTTCTGGATCTCTACGGTCAGGTTCGGAGGCTCGCCCGCGTAGCTCAGAGGCTGATGCATGAGGTCTAGTGAATGGTGGTCATGCTTGATTTTCCGGATTGGCGCTCTCACCTGGTGATGGCGGGGCTATTACTGTTGTTTGCGGTTGCCCACAGTGGTTTGGCGGCGCTGCGCAGTTGGGCAGAGAAGCGCATTGGGGCCAGGGCCTATCGGGTGATCTTTGCGCTGGTGAGCTTGAACTTGGCGCTGGGGCTGCTGATCTATTTTTTTAATCATCGCTATGACGGCGTGCAGCTGTGGCAGGTGCAGGGAAGCCCAGGCGTCCAGGGGCTGGTGCTGGGGCTGTCGGCAATTTCATTTCTGTTTCTCTACCCGGCGACCTTTAATCTGCTGGAGGTCGCAGCGATTGAGAAGCCGCAGGTTCATTTGTACGAAAGCGGCATTATTCGCGTCTGCCGTCATCCGCAGATGGTAGGACAGGTGATCTGGTGCCTGGCACACACCTTGTGGCTTGGCTCCTCGTTCATGCTGCTGAGTTCGATTGGACTGATCGCTCACCATCTGTTCGGGGTCTGGCATGGGGATCGGCGGCTCCAAGCTCGCTACGGCGAGGCATTCACCGCGCTGAAAGCCCGCACCTCGGTGATCCCCTTTGCCGCAATCCTGCGCGGGGATCAGAGGCTGGTGGGCCAGGAGTTCCTGAAACCGGCCTATCTGGGAGTTCTCATTTTCGTCATAGGACTTTATTGGTTACATCCGCTACTAATCCGTGCAGCCGCTAGCGTTCACTGGTAGCATGATCCCAAAGATGGATTTAAAGCGGGTTTGGCGCTTCAAAACTATGTATTCGTCTGTTAACCAGGAGACGTTTGCGCAGGAAGTTTTAGAGTCCCCAATTCCAGTCTTGGTCTACTTTTGGGCGCCCTGGTGCGGCTTGTGCCGCATGAGTAGCCCTCTGCTCAACCGCTTTCAGGGCGAATGGGGAGACGAGATCAAGCTGGTGCGTGTCAACGCCGACGAGAACTTTCGGTTGGCAAATGACTTTCGCCTGAAGACGATCCCAACGCTGCTTCTGTTCATCGGCGGTGAGTTGGTACGTCACCTGGGGGGCTTTCAAGACCGCGACGATCTGCAAGTTGCTCTGGAGGAGCTAGTTTCAGTGGCTCCTGCTCTGTCTAGAACCGTCTGACTCAGTTCCAGATGCCAATCGGCTGCCTCGCAACCTGACTGCATTCCCAGGTCTAGCCTGAGATAGGTTTAACTTGAAGGCCTCCAGGTTGTGCCTGAGGTCTCTAGAGGTTCGCTATGGGCAAGTTCTCTCCAAAGCCTTCGCAAGGTCTTTGGAAGAAAGACGGAAGCTGAGTTCAGTGACCGCAGGCGACTATGTTTAGAATGGTGAAGGTTTGCCGAGAGATTGCGGTATGACCTTTGCCTGTCCCCTGACTCTTTGGGTTTGAACCTTACTGTGCGAACGAAAGTTTGTAAGCGTGAGCAATGGAACTGATATACCAGTACGCCTGGCTTGTCCCGGTCCTGCCCTTGGCGGCTGCCTTCGTGATCGGACTCGGGCTGATCTCGTTCAACCAACTTACGAATCGGTTGCGCCAGATTAACGCAGCTCTGGCCCTGAGTTTGGTGGGGACAGCCATGGGGCTGTCCTTCGCCATTTTATATAGTCAGATTTCTGGCCATCCGCCGTATGAGTGGACGTTCGAGTGGGCGGAGGCTGGGAGCTTTCACTTGCGCATGGGCTACGTCATCGACCCCCTGAGCAGCCTGATGTTGGTGATTGTGACCACGGTGGCCTTCCTGGTGATGCTCTACACCGATGGCTACATGGCTCACGATCCGGGTTATGTGCGCTTTTATGCGTACCTAAGCCTATTTAGCTCGTCAATGCTAGGGCTGGTGATCAGCCCAAACCTGTTGCAGGTTTACATCTTCTGGGAGCTGGTGGGCATGTGCTCCTACCTGCTGATCGGCTTCTGGTTTGACCGTAAGGCGGCTGCCGACGCTGCCCAGAAGGCGTTTGTCACCAACCGGATCGGGGACTTCGGCCTGCTGCTGGGCATACTGAGCCTCTATTGGACCACGGGTAGCTTCGAGTTTGAGGGCATCGGCGAGGGCCTGAAGGCGGCGGTAGAGTCGGGTTCACTGGGCGTGGGACTGGCAACCTTGTTCGCGATTTTGGTGTTCCTGGGACCGGTGGCAAAATCGGCGCAGTTCCCGCTGCATGTCTGGCTGCCAGACGCGATGGAAGGCCCTACGCCGATCTCAGCGCTGATCCATGCGGCCACGATGGTTGCGGCAGGCGTGTTTCTGATCGCGCGCATGTTCCCGGTGTTTGAGGTGGTGCCTGGGGCCATGACTGTAATCGCTTGGACCGGCGCGGGCACCGCCTTTTTGGGAGCCAGCATCGCGCTCACTCAGAACGACATCAAGAAGGGCTTGGCCTACTCGACAATCTCGCAGCTAGGCTACATGGTGATGGCGATGGGCGTGGGCGCTTACAGCGCAGGCCTGTTCCACCTGGCGACCCATGCCTATTTCAAGGCCATGCTGTTTTTGGGCTCTGGCTCGGTGATCCACGGCATGGAGGAAGTGGTCGGCCACGATCCGGCGGTTGCCCAAGACATGCGGGTAATGGGCGGTTTGCGCCAGTACATGCCGGTCACAGCGACCACCTTTTTGATCGGGACCTTAGCGATCTCCGGTATTCCGCCGTTTGCAGGCTTCTGGTCCAAGGACGAGATCTTGGGTGCCGTCTTCGCGGCCAACCCGGTACTCTGGGGCATCGGCTACCTGACCGCGGGCATCACCGCCTTCTACATGTTCCGCATGTATTTCATGACCTTTGAGGGTCAATTTCGCGGCACTCAACAGAAGCTGATCAAAGACGTGAAACTGGAGAATTCCGGTGAGTTGCTGCCCGCCTTTGGGCCGGGGGCGATGGATCCCAAGGAACTCGGGCACGACGCCCATGGTCACGGTCACGCCAGCCAGCCCCACGAATCGCCCTGGACGATGGCCCTACCGCTAGCGATCTTGGCGATCCCCTCGATTGGTATCGGTCTAGTGGGTACGCCCTTCGGCAACTACTTTGAGGCGTTTATTCACGCGCCTGGCGAGGAGCTGGCCGAACACGCCGAATCGCTCAACGAATTTTTGGTGATGGCGGGCAGCTCGGTGGGCATCTCGCTGCTTGGCATCTCGCTGGCAGTGCTGATGTATCTGCAGCACACAATAGACCCGGCCAAGATCGCCAAGGCGATTGAGCCACTTTATCGGCTCTCGAAGCACAAGTGGTACTTCGACGAGATCTACGACTATCTGTTTGTCCAGACCTCGCAGCGCACGGCGCGGTTCGCGCTGGAGGTGGACCAGAAGATTGTTGATGGGGTGGTGAACCTGGCGGGCTTTGTCACCCTGATCACGGGTGAGGCGCTCAAGTACTTCGAAAGTGGCCGCGCCCAGTTCTACGCCCTGGTGATCTTCGCGGCAGTGCTGGGCCTAGTTATCGTCTCTGGCGTCACGGGTTAGCAACGCGCTGTACTGGTTTTATGGATCTCAACCTGCCTGAACTGGCCAATTTCCCCTGGCTGACCGTCTCGATTCTGTTTCCGGTGGTCGCCTCTCTGTTTACCTTCGTGATCCCCGACAAGGGGGATGGCAAGACCATTCGCTGGTTCGCGCTGATTGTGGGGCTAATTGACTTCGCCCTGCTGGTCTACGCCTTTTACACGCAGTACGACTTTACAGATCCCGGTCTGCAGCTGCGCGAGTCCTATGCCTGGGTGCCGGAGCTGGGCTTGAACTGGTCGGTAGGCGCAGACGGGCTGTCGATGCCGCTGATCCTGCTCACCGGCTTTATTACCACCTTGGCGATCTTGGCCTCTTGGCCGGTCAGCTTGAAGCCGCGCCTGTTCTACTTTCTGATGCTGGCGATGTATGGCGGGCAGATCGGCGTGTTTGCGGTGCAGGACATGCTGCTGTTCTTCCTGATGTGGGAGCTGGAGCTGATCCCGGTGTATCTGCTGCTGTCGATTTGGGGCGGCAAGAAGCGTCTGTATGCGGCGACCAAGTTCATTCTCTACACCGCAGGCGGCTCGCTGTTCATCCTGGTGGCGGGCCTGGCGATGGCCTTCTACGGCGGCTCGGTCAGTTTCGACATGACGGTGCTGGCGCACAAGGACTACTCAATCACCTTCCAGTTACTGGCCTACGCCGGATTCTTGATTGCCTACGCCGTGAAGCTGCCGATCTTTCCCCTGCACACCTGGCTGCCAGATGCCCACGGTGAGGCGACTGCGCCAGTGCACATGCTGCTGGCGGGGATCTTGCTGAAGATGGGCGGCTACGCGCTGTTTCGCATGAATGCAGGCATGTTGCCAGAGGCACATGTCTACTTCGCGCCGATCCTGGTGATCTTGGGCGTGGTGAACATCATCTACGCGGCGCTCACCTCTTGGGCGCAACGCAACCTCAAGCGCAAAATCGCCTACTCTTCAATTTCACACATGGGCTTTGTGCTGATCGGCCTCGGTTCATTCAGCGATCTGGCGACCAGCGGCGCAGTGCTGCAGATGGTCTCGCACGGGTTGATCGGCGCGTCGCTGTTCTTCCTGGTGGGCGCAACCTATGACCGCACCCACACCCTGATCCTGAGCGAGATGGGTGGCGTGGCCCAAAAAATGCCCAAGATTTTCGCCATGTTCACCGCCTGCTCGATGGCCTCGCTGGCCTTGCCCGGCATGAGCGGCTTTGTGGCCGAGGTGATGGTGTTTGTGGGCTTTGCCACCAGCGATGCCTACAGCAACCTGTTCAAGCTGGTGATCGTGCTGCTGGCAGCGGTGGGCGTAATCCTCACGCCGATCTACTTGCTGGCGATGCTGCGCGAGATCTTCTACGGGCCTGAAAACAAGGAATTGGTCGCGCACGAGGCGCTGATCGACGCCGAGCCGCGCGAGGTGTTCATCATTGCCTGTCTACTGATCCCGATCATCGGCATTGGCTTCTATCCCAAGCTGCTTACCCAGGTCTACGATGCGACCACACAGCAGCTAGTCGCCCGCTTACGCGAGGCCGCGCCGCTGACCGCGCAGTTGCCCGCCCCGCTGCGCGGCGTTTACAGCGACACCTACGGTGCGACCCAGCTGACCCAAGCGCCTGCAATCGACTAGGGCGAGCTAAGACAGAGCACTGAAAACAAGGCTCTCTCCGCGCTGGAGGGAGCCTATTTTGTGCCAAGGCTCAGCCGGCTGCGCGAAAAATTGGGCGGCTTCTGTCGAAATCAGGCTGGCTGGCGCGTCATAGAGTTGAGTCCAGAAAATACCGGGCTCTCTGCAAACTGCTAACTGCTAACTGCAACTGAGGTAGAGGTACCCCCATGAAGTACGCAATCCTGGTCTATGAGAGCGAGACCGATGTCAGTCGTCGCACTGACGATGAGCACAAGGCGACCTATTGGGGAGCCTTCCAGGCCTACTCACAAGCTCTGGCTGACGCAGGTGTGATCGCGGGTGGCGCGGCGCTCCATCCGAGCCACGCGGCAACGACAATCCGGCTGCTCAATGGTCAACGGCAAGTCCAGGACGGCCCCTATGCCGACACCAAAGAGCAGCTCGGTGGTTTCTTTGTCGTCGATGTCCCAGATCTGGATGCCGCTCTGGGTTGGGCGGCGCGTTGTCCTGCGGCAGCGGACGGCGCGGTCGAGGTGAGACCGGTCTTGCCGATGGTCGAAGGCTAATGTCAGCGGCGGACGCACGTCGGGCGGCAGAACTCGCGGCGCGCAACTCCTATGGACGGTTGGTTGCCTACCTAGCCGTGCGCTCACACGATGTGGCTGCGGCGGAAGACGCGCTCGGCGATGCGTTCCTCGCCGCCCTGAAAACCTGGCCCAACCGCGGCGTTCCCGACCAGCCGGAAGCCTGGCTGCTGGTGGCGGCGCGGCGGCGTCTGTTGGACGGCGCGCGGCAGGCGAAGGTTAAAACCTCAGCGGCCCATACACTCAAGCTGATCACGGTTGGAGCGCA
Source organism: Leptolyngbya sp. SOY_34_metabat_272 (assembly GCA_031399305.1). GTDB lineage: Bacteria > Cyanobacteriota > Cyanobacteriia > FACHB-261 > FACHB-261 > FACHB-261. Next base: position 10,048 of record JANNOU010000064.1, on the reverse strand, counting down.
AGCGGAGGCCGCTCTGGAGGTCGTGTTCCCAGACGAGCGCCTGAAGCTGCTGTTTATCTGCGCCCACCCCGCGATTGATGCCGCGATCCGCACCCCCCTGATGCTGCAAACGGTCCTGGGTTTCAAGGCGGCCCAGATTGCCTCAGCTTTCCTGGTGGCACCGACCACGATCAGCCAGCGCTTAGTCCGGGCGAAAGCCAAGATTCGAGATGCGGGGATTGGCTTCGAGTTGCCAGACGCTCAGGAGTTGCCGACGCGCCTGGATGCGGTGCTAGCAGCCATCTACGCGGCCTACAGCAATGGCTGGGAAAATGTCGCCGGAGCCGATCCACGGCGTAAAGGACTTGCCCAAGAAGCAATCTGGCTGGCGCGTCTGTGCGTGCAGCTGATGCCGGACGCGGCTGAAGCCCGGGGGCTGCTGGCCCTTATGCTGCATTGTGAAGCTCGTCGCGGGGCCCGTCGGACCGCTCAGGGGGCTTATGTGCCGCTTTCAGAGCAAGACGTGGGCTTGTGGTCACAGCCTCTATTGGACGAGGCGGAGCACGAACTGGCCCAGGCGGCGAAATTGCACCAACTCGGGCGGTTCCAGCTCGAAGCGGCGATTCAATCCACGCATGCCCAGCGGGCGCTGACCGGGCGCACCGATTGGCAAACCTTGGCCTTGTTGTACGAGGGGCTGATTCAGCAGTCACCGACCTTGGGCGCATTGGTCGGTCATGCTGCAGCGATAGCGGAGGCGAAAGGGGTGGAACCGGGCTTGGCACTGCTCGAAGCGCTGCCATCTGAAGCGGTCAGCAGCTATCAGCCCTATTGGGCGCTCAGTGCTCATTTGCTGCGGCGGTTGGGTCGGCAGGCTTTGGCCCGACAGGCCTACACCCGTGCGATCGGTTTGGCAGAAGACCCAGCCATCCGAGCCTTTCTGGTTGGCCAAGCGGCGAGTGCCGAAGCGGGGCTGGCGTAAGGGGAAACCGGGCTCGGAGGCCCGAGTTCCGAGTTCCTCGCACCAGGGGCCGAGCGGGTGGCTCGGAAGTTCGAGTCTTTTGCACCCTGCCCCGAGTTCAGAGCCTGAGATGCCGAGCCTTTTGGACCAGGTGGGGAGTTTTGTGCGTTAGGTCCCAAGCTGTTTGCTCGAAGTTCCAGGCCCCAAGCTCGGGGCTTCGAGCTTGGGGCCTGGAACTTCGAGCTTGGAGCGTCACAGCTCTGGCAACACCATCGGCAGCAACATCGGCTGCGGCAAGCCGCCGGGCCAGGTGGGCAGCTGCGTGACCGGCTGGCCCGAGTCTTGCCCCCGCAGAAGCAATTCCAGCAGCTGGCCCAGGCTGCCAACGCTGCCAGCGCCCAGGCGACCCTGACTGAGCAAGCTGCCAAACAGGCTCTGGAAGTCTGGTCGGCTCTTGACCAGGGGGAGAGCCTCACGGTCGCTGAGCTTGAAGCGCTTGCGGGCCAGTTGGCGCAGCGCGCGGGTGGCGTCGTCGAGCGTGCCAAGTTGGTCGATCAGGCCGCTGGCTTTGGCCTGAGTGCCATTGAAGATCCGACCGTCGGCCAGGCTGCGGACCTGGGTCTCCGAGAGTCGCTCACTGCCCCGCCCCGCTGCCACATCTTTGACGAACTGGTCGAGCGTGCTGTTGAGCAGCGTTTCTAGCAGGGTGCGCTCCTGCGGCGTGATCGGGCGGTCGGGTGAGCAGGTGTCTTTGTAAGGGCCGGTCTTGAGCGGTTGCGGCTGGACGCCCACGCGGTCGAATAATTCGCGCAGATTGTAGCAACCAGGCAGAATCACGCCGATGCTGCCCACCAGAGTGCCAGGGTTGGCATAGATCTGGTCTGCTGCGCTGGCGGCGTAGTAACCGCCGCTGGCCGCGACATCCACCATGCTGACCACTACCGGCTTCTGCTCACGCAGCTTGCGCACCGCCTGGTAGAGTTCCTCGCTCGCGCCCACCGAGCCGCCCGGCGAATTGACCGTCAACAAAACCCCCTTGACCGCCGCCTCGTCCGCCAGTTTGAGCAGCCGATCGCGAATGCCCAGGGCACTGTTGGGACCAAAGCTGCCGCTGCTGATCTGCCCCTCCAGCGCCAACAGCTCTAGCCGAGTCGTGGACGATTTTTGCAAGGCCGACAGGTCAAGACCGGCTCCATCTCGCTGGGCTTGCTGAGGACGTTGAACCCCCAGGACCACCGCGACAAAGCAGAGGCAGAGTAAGGCCAGGGCGATAATCCGATTTAATTGCATGATTGGGGTGCTCGACGCGTGCGCCTACTTCTCACTAATATGTCACTCTCGTCGGTCACGCTTGGGCACTAGCCCTAGCGCAAGCCTGCTGGAATCGCTGGTAAGCCTCGGCGTAGATTTCGACCCACTGCGGCTCCGGCTCAATCTGAGTGCCCACGCGCACCAACTGCGTCGTCGCCTGCTGCACCGAGCACTGCCAGTAGCCCGCTGCGGCCAGCACCGCCGCGCCAACCGCAGGCTCGGGATGGGCTGGCAAGGCCAGCGGGCGCGCCAGGACGCTGGCCCGGATCTTCAGCCACAACCGACTGGCACAACCGCCGCCTGTGGTGTAAACCGGCCCCACCTGCGCCAAGCCCAACGCCTGCAAACGCTCCAGGCCCAGACGCTCCACGAAGGCCACCCCTTCCAAGAGCGCGGCATAGGACAACGGCTCGGGCAGAAAGCCTGCAAAGCCAGGGTCAAACACTGGAAAGCGCTCGCCGACCGCGGTCAAGGGATAGCAGATTTGCCCGCTGGGCACCTGGGCCTGTCGGTCGAGTTCGGCCAGGTTCTGCCCCGCAAAATAGTGGCCCAGGACGCCACCGCCGCAGGAGGAGGCCGCCCCCGGTAGCCAGTGCTTGCGGTCCGGGTGCAGATGCGAGTAGACGGCTCCATCTGGCGTGCTGAGTTTTTGGGCACTCACGCCTTTGAAGATCAAAGTGGTGCCCAAAGACGTACAGACCTGTCCGGTGGCCACCGCACCCGTGGCCAACTGCCCCGCACAGCCATCCGTCGCGCCCGCCACCAAGAGCATGGCACCCGCCCGCCCGATCACCGTGCCCGGCGCAACCACCTGGGGAAACTTCGCCCGGTCGCAGTTCACAGACCAGGCGTAAGCCACCGGGTCAAAGCCGCTCTTGAGCGCGCTGGTGTGGTCGGTGACCCCCGGCGGTGCGCCCAAATGCCTGAGCAAAAAGTCGGTGGGATGCGCCAGAAAACTCTGCGGGTAGCGCTCAGGCTGGGTCTCTTGCCACCAAGCCCACTTGGCGAGCCCCCAACTGGCCGGAATCCCCAGCCGTTGCGCCTGCGCTTGGCCCAGCGCCGAGCTATACAGCAGGGCAGGCCCCAGGGCCTCGCCATCTCGGTCCACCGGGATCACCGTGCCAGAAGTGCTGCAGACCGAAAGCGCCCGCGCCGGACAGTTCAGCGCTTGCAACAGTTGGTCGAGCCCGGCGCGCCAGCAGTTGGGATCCGTCTGGTCGCCAGACCAGCTGAGCTTGGCTTGGGCGAGAACCGTGCCATCCGCCGCTAGGGCAACACCCCGCATACCCGAAGTTCCCAAGTCGATTCCAAGGAAAGCATCGGGCTGGGTTAGCATGAAAGTGCTTAAGACAACGTGAACGGACAGCGCCAAGACGATGGGATTCTTCGACTCTGAAATCGTCCAGCAGGAAGCCAAACAGCTGTTTCAAGATTATCAGTCGTTGATGCAGCTCGGCAGCAGCTACGGCAAGTTCGACCGCGAGGGCAAAAAGCTCTACATCGAACAGATGGAAGCCATGATGGAGCGCTACCGCATCTTCATGAAGCGCTTCGAGCTGTCAGACGATTTCATGGCTCAGATGACCGTCAAGCAGCTTCAGACCCAGCTCAACAATTTCGGCATCACACCCCAGCAGATGTTCGACCAAATGCACAGCACGCTGGAGCGCATGAAAGCCGAACTCGAAAGCCAAACCTAGAGCCGGACGGCCACCCCAGAGCAGCCCCAGTTCGCGCTAGTTCGCCACCTCCAACAAGCCAGTCAACAGACGCTCCGGACGTTGGCTATGGGGCCAAGCAAAGGCATGGCGGAACGCCGCATCCTGACAAGCGCGCAGCTCATCGAAGCCGATCACATCCAAAGTCAGCAGGTTTTCGTACTCGAACTGCAAGCGTACATTGTGCAAGCCCGCGTTGTCGGTGCAGATCGCGATATCGACCCCCGCCTCGAAGCAGCGGTCGAACACAACTTTAAGATCCTGCAAATCGGTGAGCGTGCCAGTTTTGATGTAGGTGGTCGGGCAGACCTCCAGACACTGACCAGCTCGGGCCACTTCGCTCAATAGCTCCGGGTGGCGCAGGGGGATCTGGATGCCATGGCCGATGCGCATCAGGTAGGGTAGCAGTTCTGGGTAGCAGCCGTCGGGGGTCTCGTAGAGGTGTCCGGTCGTGCTGAGTCCCAGCTCCCGCGCGTAGCGGTACAGCCGCACGAATTCCTCCAGGCGCTCCGCATAGTGCGCATCGCCGCCTGCTAAGTCCACGGCGCAGACGTAGCCCGGCTTGGCGGCGGCCAGCTCAACAATCGCCCGATTGACCTCATAAGGCAGCCGCGAATGCATGCAGAGGATCTGGCTGGTCACAATCGGGTAGTCGCGCTGGGCGCTAGCGCTGCCCACGATATCTACAATCTGCGCCATTTGTTCAATGCGCTGACTCTGGCTCAGATTACCGTCGGTGCGTAGATAGGGCGTGTAGCGCAGCTCCAGATAAGCCAGGTTCTCAAAGATGTAGGCACCCCGAATCAGCCGGTAGATGAAGTAGGGCAGAGCCTCGGCGGTCTGCACCTGCTCCACGACGGTATGCAGTTCCAGATACTCGTCCAGAGTCTTGCGGGGGCGCGTATAAAACTCCTCAAAACCTTCGTACTCTGGAAAGCGACTGGCTAGGTCATGACCACTGCGGTGGAAATAGCGCCAGAGAATGCGGGGCACCACAGAGCCCCCTAGGTGGCGATGCAAATCAGCATGAAGTGTCAAGGAAAACCTCTCGATGTGCGCGCTTGTGGGGTTCCCTTCACTGTAACGTCACTGTAATGAACGGGCTCTCAGCCAGAGCGCCGAAAGCTCTGGCTGATTAACCGGAAGCAACCGCAGGCAGGGAGTAGGTGCCGCCTGAGGTGCTGGGCAGTTCCAGACAGTAACCCGCACCGTAGACGGTCTTGATGTAGCGCGGGTGGCGGGGGTCCGGTTCAAGCTTGGTGCGCAGATGGCGGATATGGACGCGGATCGTCTCAATGTCATCGTCTGGGTCGTAGCCCCAGACCTCCTTGAGAATCTCACTGGGTGAGACTGTCTGACCGTGCCGCTGCAACAGGCAGTGCAACAGCTCAAATTCCAGATGGGTGAGCTTGACGGTTTTGCTGAACCAGACGGCCTCGAAGCGCTCGGGCACCAGGGTCATCGGGCCGTAGTTGAGGATCTCACTGTGTTTGGCAGCTTGGGGGATGCGGTCGGTCCGCCGCAGCAACGCCCGCACGCGTGCCAGCATCTCTTCAACTTCAAAGGGTTTGGTCAGGTAATCATCTGCGCCTGCGTTAAAACCCTCTACCTTATCCTGGGTCTGAGACAATGCCGTAAGCATCACGACCGGGATGTCTGCGGTGCGCTCGTCGCGCCGTAGTCGCTGGCAGACCGTGAAGCCATCGACACGGGGCAGCATCAGGTCGAGGATGATCAGGTCGGGCACTAACTGCAGGGCGAGGGCTTGACCCTTAATGCCGTCTTCAGCTTGAGATACATCGTAGCCCGCCATCTCCAGGTTGACGGCTACCAGCTCCAGAATCGAGGGATCGTCATCAATGACGAGGATGCGAGGCATCATTAAGAGTCTTTGCGAAAAGGTGAAGGAGCGCGAAGAAACGTCTGCAAGTTCTAAAGAATCCTAGAGTAGATTATATCGGCTGGTTCAAGGGGCGTCGCGCTCCCCTATTGTCTGGGCCTGTTAACGCCCGCACTAGAGGCTAAAGGCTTGACCGTAAGACTCCGCAAAGCAAACGGTCTGCGGCCCAAAACGCCCGCCAAACTGCTTGAAGGGCTCCGCCGCGTAGCCCAAGCACACCAGCGCACACACGTATACACCCTCGGGGATGTTGAACAGTTCTTTGATTTGCGCAGCGACGAAGCCTTCCATGGGGCAGCTGTCCACACCCAGGGATTTTGCCGCAATCAGCAGGTGAGCAACCGCTAACATTGTGTGCCGGTTGGCCCAGGCTTCCACCGACTCAAAGCAGGGTTTGTACTCAAACATCTGCGGGATCTGGGCGCGCATGGCCTCGGCGAGAGCATCGGGCATCGCCCCGTGCCCGCGACCCAGCTGGATGACCGACTCGATGTACTCCGGCGTGGCCACCCGCGTATCGCCGCAGCAAATCAAAACCACGGGAGCTTCGGTGATCTGGCGCTGATTGAAGGCGGCGGGCTTGAGCTTCTCCTTGCTGGCCGCGTCGCGTAGGACGATGAAGCGCCAAGGCTGCAAATTGTAGCCCGAGGGGGATGCCAGGCCGAGGTTGAAGATCTCAGCCAGCAGCACGTCGGTGATCGGGTCGGGCCGGAAGGCGCGGGCGGCCCGGCGTGCTTTGATCGCCTCTTTGAGGCTAATCGTGGGTTCGATCTCAATGCTCATAGGGCTCTCCGTGGTGATGACTAGGTTGTGACTGGCTCACAGACTCTACCTTGCCAGTTCTGAACCCAGCAAGCACCGACGATTTGCAGCAGAATTGGCAGCAGAGAAGCCGCAAGAACTGTGTGTCTGCTTATGTCTGCTGAGGAATTTGCTTGTTTCCTGGTGATCCACGGCAGCCCTGACCCGCGCCCACAAGCGGCACTGGCGGAGCTAGTCGAGCGCCATGCCCCTGACTTTGCCCTCTGCGGTGGCGGCGCGCTGGAGTGTCAGGAACTCTCGCTGGCCGAGCAGCTATGCCTGTTTGGCAAGCGAGCAGCGGGGGCGGGTCTGCGCGAGGTGCGGGTGGTGCCGCTGTTTCTGCTGCCGGGGGTGCACGTGTGCGAGGACGTGCCCGCAGCGGTGGCGGCGGCGCAACAGACCCTGCCGGGGCTACGTTTCTCGCTCAGCCCCCATCTGGGCAGTGCGCCGGAGATCTTGCCGCTGCTGCGCTCGACCATGGCTGGTCGGGAGGTAGACCGCTGGATCTTGATGGCGCACGGCAGCCGACGCCCCGGCGGCAACCAGCCGGTTGAGACACTGGCGCAGGCACTGGGTGCAATGGCAGCCTACTGGGCGGTATCTCCCTCGCTGGCGACGGTTTTGGGACAGCTCTCGCCAGTCGTGCCACCGTGCCGCCTTGGCGTGGTGACTTACTTCTTGTTTGCAGGCACGATCACCGACGCGATTCAGGCGCAGCTGCCTGAGGGGGTAGTGCTCATGCCTCCCTTAGCTCCCAGCCGGGACCTGATTCGCACCCTAGCCTACTCGCAGAAGATTGCCTAACTAGCCGGGGTCGGCTCGCTTGAGGGCTTGGTAGAGCGAGGCTAGCGCCTGATCTTCGGAAGGGGTCACCTGCCGGTCGAGCAGGGCGATGCTCAGGGCTTTGGGAAAGGCGATGGCGGCCAGATCGGGGTCGAGATGGTCGATCAGTTGTTCGAGCGACTGCGGCACCTTGAGAGCGGAGCGAATGCCCAAGAGAGTCTGCTCGTCGAGCCCCAAGGTTTGCAGCTGGGGGTAGAGCGTGTCCCAGTCGTCTCCTGCCTCTGGGTTGCCAACTTGCAGCAGGTGGGCCAGCAACCGCTGCAAGGTGCTCTGCTGTTGAGCGGTAAATTGGGACGGCTCAGGGCTGAGGCTGGGGGGGCCAGCGGTGCTGAGCTTTTGCACGATCTGCTGCCAGTCTTGGGGATCGCAGGCATCGGGTTTGTGGACAGTCAGCGAAACCTGGATCTGAGACTGGGTGGCATCGAGCTGGGTCACCCGGGCTCTCACCCCCAAGAAGCCCAGCCACTGGGCAATCGTGGTAGTGAGGGTTGGACGAACACTCTGACTGCTGGCGAGCAGCCGCAGCTGGGTTCGAACCATCGGGCGCACGATTTGCGAAAGCATAGCAAACAGCCATTGCTAAGAATAATCTCCCCCATTATTCAACCGCCAAAGGTAAACCTCGCATCACACATGGGGACGAAGCTTAAACCGCAGCTAACATCTGCCTGACCTACCGCCCGGTAATCTCTCGGTGTACAGAGGTGCAGAGGTGCGCCAAGGAGCAAGCTCATGGACTGGCAATGGAAACGCTGGGGTGGGTTATGGCTGGGGCTGGGGCTGGTTCTCTCGCTGGCGTTGGGGTCGGTGGTCCATGCCCAGGGGCCGGTCGCAATCACGGATGTTACCCAGCCGCAGGTGAGCCCTTATCCGGCGCTGTCGCGGCAGCCGGTGGGGTTGGTGGGCAAGGCGGCGCTGCCGACCGATTCGCGGTATCCCGGTCCGACCTCGGCTCAGCTGCTGACGCCGGGGTCAGAGAACAATAACAAGCCGATTCCCTTCAAGGACCACCAGCCGCTGCAGGGGTTTTCGGCAGCCCGTCTCAACCCCGATGGCAGCTATTTCGTGATGGTCGATAACGGCTTTGGGGCCAAGAACAATTCGGCGGACGCGCTGCTGAGTGTCTACCGGCTGCGTCCCGATTTCAAGACCGCGCAAGGGGGCTCGGGCGAGGTGCAGGTGCTGGGGGCGATGGTCCTCCACGATCCTGAGCGCAAGGTGGGTTTTCCCGTGACCGCTGACCTGGCGGCTTACCCGCAGGACCCGGGCGCGCATCCGTTCCCTGGCCCGCTGCGCACTATTGCGGTGGACCCGATGATTAAAGCCAAGCGCTTGCTGACGGGCATGGACTTTGACCTGGAGTCGTTCCGCCGGGCTGCGGATGGCAGCTTCTGGTTCGGCGATGAATTTGGTCCGTTCCTGGTGCACACCGATGCCAGCGGCAAGCTCCTGGAAGCGCCGGTTTCAATTCCGATTCCAGCGCCGCTGCAGCGCTATGGGCGGGGTGCCGAGGTATTCCGATCGCCTCAGAATCCGGCTTTCTTCCGACTGGCCAATGATGCTGAGCGTTTGAAAGTCGCGAATCAGCCGCGCAGCAAGGGGCTCGAAGGCATGGCGATCAGCGCTGATGGCAGCAAGCTCTATCCGCTGCTCGAAGGCCCGATGATCGAGGATCCCGACCAGAGCCGCTTGGTAATCACCGAGTTTGACCTGCGCCGCAAGCGCTTTACCGGTCGCTATTTCTTCTACAAGCTGGAAGCTCCCTTCAGCAATCCTGCACCCAACCGCAACAAGATCGGCGATATGGCGGCGGTGAATGAGCGCGAGTTCCTGGTAATCGAGGCCGATGACGGTCAGGGCAGCACGGCGGGCTTCAAAAAGATCTTCAAAATCGACCTCGGCCAGGTAGACGCGCAGGGGTTCGTGCGCAAGCAGGAGGTTGTGGACCTGCTGAACATCGCCAACCCCAACAATCTGGATAGCGATGCACTGACGGGCAGCTTTGGCACGGGCAATCCTTTCAAGTTCCCTTTCCAAACCGTCGAGGTGGTTCAGGTTATCGACCGCAACACGATCCTGGTGGGCAATGACAACAACTACCCCACCACCAGCGGCAACGGTCGGCGCAAAGAGGACACTGACCACAACGAGTTCATCCTGGTGCGGCTAGCCCAACCGCTGAGACTCACCACCAAACAGTGAGTTGGCCTGAGCGAGTCTTTGATCCTCGTCCTTGAGGATCCAAGGCTCGCAGTCGAGGCTCAGCAACTCGTGCGAGAGTCCCTGAGCCTCGACTGCGAGATTCAGAACCTGTGGTGAGAGGTGTTGGGACTCGACCGCGAGCTTCTAAGCCTCATCGCCGAGGTTCGGAACCTCGCTCACCAGCCTCAAAGCCTCCCGGTTGAGATTCCGCAACCCAACCAAAAGGCTCCAAACCGCATAGCCCCGCCCCAGCGTGTCACTCACCCCTTGCGCAGGGGGTCTGGGGGAGGCGCGCCTCGCGTCGAGGGCAATGTCCCGGGCGGTCATTGCGAG
>JANNOU010000217.1:0-5737 GCA_031399305.1 Leptolyngbya sp. SOY_34_metabat_272 | reverse complement strand
CCAAACTCCGAGCCTGTCGCACAACACGCCGAGCCTTTTGCCCCCAACCCCGAGCCGCAAACTCCAAGAGCCGAGTTCCGACCCGCACGATCCAGGTTTGGAACCTCAGCGCTGAGCCCCTAAGCCGAACATCACTAACCTGAGCGTGTCACTCACCGCTTGCGCAGGGGGTCTGGGGGAGGCGCTTCGTCCCCCAGTGGGGGGTTTGGGGGGCAAACGCCCCCCAATTCCGGGTTCTCTCTAGAATCCCTAACTTCCCTAACCCAGCGCCCTTCGCCCCCTCAAAGTCGAAACAACCGCATTGCTGAGTCTGAGACCGCTCAGCGCACCCGGCAGGTTTTGCGCTGGTAGTCAGATTGCGGTTCGAGCCAGGAATAGGCGAAGTGGCTGACCGCATTCAGGTTGGGATACGTCTGCTGCAACGCCTGCATCTGCTGATCCAGCGACGGTCGCCCCTGAAACGCCTGCCCCCAGACCCCCGCCAGAGCCGGAACCACCTGCGTCCCCGGACGCGCCGCCGTCAGCACCTTGCCCACCTGATCCACAATGCAACTGGTATTGCCGCAGATGCCATAGGCCATCGCGTGCCATTCCAGCGCCGCAGGAAATTGCTCCCAAGGCTGCAGGCGCGAATCGAAGCCCTTGCCAATCGCCCGGTTGGCCTCAGGGAAAAACACCGCGCCCGCGCTCAAGCGCTGTTGCAACACAGGTTGAGCACTGCTGCTCAGGAAATCCAGCACCCCCTGGCGGGCATGAGCCACAACTAGCTGCCACAGTTCGCGCTGAATCCGCGCCTGCTCCTGAGCCGAGGGCGGCGGTGACGCGGGAGTTGCAGGCAGGGCAGGACTGGGCACAGAACTGACAGCCGCCTGGCGAGGCCCCGCCAAGCCTGGGACATTGACCGCACCAGAGCCGATGTCAATCACCGTCCCATCGCTCATCTCAGAGCTTGCTTGCAGGGGGGCAGCAGTTGGCGGACTCGGCTGCGCCACTGGCAAGCTGCCTGGAGTTTGCCACAGAGAGCCGGTGTCGTTAGGGTACTGCCGAGCCGTCGCCTGCAGGTCATTAGCGGTAATAAAGCCATTGCGCAAAAAGCGGTTGAGCAGGTCCTGCCCCCGCCCATTACGCGCCCGGCCAAACAGCTGAGTCCAGGAGGCCGGACCATAGATCCACAAACCTTGCACCGAGCTGACCACCGACGCCGCACCGCTGCCCTTGGGATAGCGAATGTAATCAAACAGGACGCCATCCGGTCGCCGCTGCACGATCGCCTGCACCAGCTGCGCCAGATCCGCACGCGCTTGAGGACTGTACGGATCCACGAACACCTGATCTTCCGTGCCCGCCGCATCGGGAGCGCTGCTAGTGGTCAGCGAGGGCTGGTTGAGACTGGTCTGCCTCGCACCATTGCGCGCCAGGACCTCCTGCCGATCTGGCCGTTGGCCGTAGGAATAGCCGAAGTTGAGCGCAAACATCCAGGCATAGACCGATAGCCCCCGCGCCCGCCCAAGCTGAATCGCCCGAGCCAGCAGGTCCGCATCCTCTGCACCCGGCGTGCGCACCACCGAAGGCCAAACCGTGGGATTGTCCCGCACCGGCAGCAGCACCTGGCCGTCGTAGAAAACCTCGACAAACACCCGGTTGTAGCCCAGCTCCACGATGCGGTCCAAGGCCGACTCCAGCACGCCAGGCTGCAAATCGCAAGGATACAAGCGCAACCACACCGCCTGCACCCGCGGCCAAGTCGCAGCTCGACACTGAGCCAGAGCCGCCGCGCGCGACTGCACCAGCTGTTGGTACTGGGCCAGAGCCGCCCCGTCGCCACCCAGAGCCGCCGTGCGCAACGCGTCATCCTGAGCAGCGGCAGACGGGGGCAACTGGCAGAAATTGCCAAACGCGGCAGCGCTCTGGGCAGCAACCGAGCGAATCGCCAGCCCCTGGCTCGCGCACAGGAGCAATCCTCCGACCAAGGCTCGCCAAGCCACACCAAACCTACGAACCATGTCTCCTCACTCAAGCCACGCCGAACTCTGCCAGTCTGCCGGATCAGCCATTCACTTGCCAATTCCTCCCACGGCAGCAACCACCTATCCGGGTACAAAAATTGGCCCTCAGCGGGGCCAGACAGCTATAGACATGAAAAAAGGACATGAAAGAAATCTCGAAAATAAGCCCAAACCAGCTGCACTTAAGCCTGAACGCTACGGGTCAAGCGGCTCAGATAGGCATCCCGCTTGAAACTAGAGGCGCGGTTCATGTACTCGACCTGACGACCTGTAATCGACTCAGCCAGCTTATGGAACTGGTCAGACCGCCAGTTGCGACTGTGGATGGGCCGAGATTGCTCGCCCAAGAAATAGGCCATCGTCCCCAGGACCGCCGCCGCCGCCCAGCCAACCACGAACAGCGCAGTGTAGATAACCATCGGGGCTCTCCTTGCCTGAACAGCATCAGGAATGTTTCTTTATGTAAACCAATGTAACATAAACTTTACAAATTGATCACAGGGAGAGCTGGGACAGCGGCTGGAGTGCGGTCAGTCGCAGTTAAAGCCTCGAGTTGTATATTTGGGCATTAGGGTCCAGTTGGCTTTGAAATTCCCTGCTCAATGACGACTTTCCTGGCTTTGGATTTCGAAACGGCAAATTACCAACGCAACAGTGCCTGTGCGATTGGCCTGGTTCGAGTAGAGCAGAATCAGGTGACTCAGCGGGCCTACCACTTAATCCGGCCCCCCCAGCGCTATTTTTCGTTTACTGATATCCACGGCATCCGCTGGGGTGACGTTGCCGCAGAACCAAATTTTGGGCAATTGTGGCCCAGAATTCAAAACCTGTTCCAAGGCGTGGACTTCATCGCAGCGCACAATGCCAGCTTTGACCAAGGCGTTCTATACGCCTGTTGCGAAACCTATAGCATTCAAAAACCGACCCAAAGCTTCCTTTGCACGGTTCAATTAGCTCGAAGCGTTTGGAGATTTTATCCGACCCGGTTATCGAATGTTTGTGAGAACCTGGGCATCGAGTTGAATCATCACCAGGCCCTCTCTGACGCTGAGGCCTGCGCTAAAATCGTCATGGCCGCCAGCCAATGCAAAGCTTAAGCGCAAACGCCAGATCAAAGCCCAAAAGCCTCACCGATGGATGTTCGATTAACCGATCTCGGCAAGACCGGGGAGCAGCCTTCAGACGCTAGGCCGCCAGCGATTCGCACCGTGGGGTTGACCAAGGCATATCGGGGTGGGTTTTGGCTGAAGCGGCAGGCTGCCTCGCTCCAAGATTGCTCACTGACCGTGCAGCCGGGAGAGACCTTTGGCCTGCTGGGTCCCAACGGTGCAGGCAAGACGACGCTGCTCAAGCTGCTGCTGGGTATCGTCCGGCCCACGGCAGGCTCGGGGGAGCTGTTGGGAGTGCCGCTGGGCGATCAGCCGGTGAAGCAGCGTCTGGGCTACCTGCCGGAGAATCCCTACTTCTACGACTACCTGACGGGCTGGGAGTTTTTGGCGTTCGCGGCAGGGGTGTTTGGCCTGTCGGCTAGTCAACGGGCTGAGCGCATTCCCAGGCTGTTGGATCTGGTGGGCCTAGACCGAACTGCGGCGCGCAAGCGGCCCCTGCGCCAGTATTCCAAGGGGATGTTGCAGCGGGTCGGCCTGGCTCAGGCGCTGATTAACGACCCCGAGCTGGTGTTCCTGGACGAGCCGATGTCGGGATTGGACCCGTTGGGGCGCTACCAGATTCGGGAGATCATCCTGTCATTGAAGGCGCAGGGCAAGACGATCTTTTTCAACAGCCACGTGCTCTCGGACGTCGAGGTGATTTGCGACCGGGTGGGCATTTTGGCGCAGGGCACGCTGATCTGCGTCGGGTCGCTGGATGAGCTGCTGGGCACTGCCTGCCACTACCGGGTGAAGGGTCGGGGCGGCGATCGCAAGGCGCTCAGCGCCTGGGTGAATGAGCTGCAGATCCAGGGCGATCGCTGGCATGGGCTGCTCGCCACCGAACCTGCGCCGTTTCTGGCCACGCTGCCGCAGTTGGGCGCGGAACTCACGGCGATGGAGCTGGCGCGGCCCTCGCTAGAGGAGTTCTTTATCCAGCAAATTGGCAAGCACGCGGCCCAGCGCCCAGCCTAGTCTGAGCTGGCTAGAAGTCGTGCTCTAGGATTGCAGTGGCGCGGCGGTGGAGTTCGCGAGCGTAGTCAGTCCAGGTGCCCTGGCCCCAGTAGCGGAAGCAGCTGGTCTGACTGAGCAGGACATGCAGCAGGGCATTGCGGTACTGAGGGCTGCGCCGGTCGGCAGCGGCTGTTTTTTGGTGGAACAGGGCACTGAGCTGGTTCATGGGCGTAAGGATATCTTCGTAGCCTTGAACCCAGCTGCGGTCGTTGGTCCAGGACGCGCCCTCTAGGTGCAGGCCCTCCTGCTGCAGTTGGGCGATGACTTGAGCGACGCGCTCGGGTGTGGCGCTGTCGAGCCGCTGCCAGATGCGGTGCTGCCCGACTGCCTGACAGGGAATGAAGCCGCTCGGGTCGCAGCCTGCGGACTGGATCAGCTCCAGATATTCGCTGCCGTTGAGGCCAATCACGCCTTCAGAGCCGATCTGCCCCCAAGCCTGGAAGAAAGCGCTGGGGAATTCGTTCATCATTACGCCGCCGTTCTCGCCGTCGCCGATCTGGCTGACTAGGGGCGGGATCTCGACGCCGCCCAGCTCTTGGCGCGCCAGGGTCTTGGCTTCATAGTAGGGCTGCATTTGGCCGACCAGCTTGGTATCGGAGCCCTGGGTTTTGATCAGGGCGGTAATGCTCAGCTCTTGGCCGTGGCAGTTGCGGGCGATCAGGCGGTGGGGCAGGTGCTTGCGGCTGAGGGGAGCGCCCTCGGGGGTCTCTACGGAATGCTCTTGCACCAGCAGCCAGCGGTAGCCGCACTCGCGCAGGGCTTTGACCAATTCGTAGAGGGTGTCGGGATGGTTGGGCAGGTGCATCTCGGGCGGCGAGAAGCCGCGCACCCGCGCCAGCGCTTCCAGGCCAAACAGGGCGGCAAAGTGGTGCTGCCAGGCGCGGATGTGCAGCTTGAGGTCGGGAATCGGCGTGGAGGGCACGACGGCGTGGCTCCACATCGTGCCCAGCCATTCGACGCAGGGCCAGTAGGCGGGGTCGCGGCTGAGGCGCTGCAGGCCGTCGAGCACCCCGCTGCCGATCTGCCCAGATTGGGTCAGCTGGCGCAGGCCCCAGAGCAAGTTGCCGGAGTAGTCGAGCATCACGCGGGGCTGCCGACCGGCCTGCACCAGCTGCGCAATGAAGTCGCCCATGCGGCCGTAGCACCAAGCGAAGGCTCCGGCGTTGTGGTTGTCGCCCTGGCCGGGGTGCTCGAACATGTGTTGCAAGTTGCTGATCAGCTCGCCATTGGCACCAGCCGGGATCGTGGGCTGGTGCATGTGCAGAGCGATGGCGAAGGCGGCCTGGACGCGCTCCAGGCGGATCGGCGTGTGGGGTAAGTAGACCGGCGTAGCGGGGTCGCTTACCGCTGGCAGGCTGTCTTCCCAGCCGCAGAGATTGGGCAGGCCCTCAATGAGGTCCGGTTGCGCCGGGAGATGAGTTGGCGCTGGAGAGAAAGCCGTCATAATGCAACCTCAGTGAAGGGGGAGACAAGCCGCGCGGCATGAACCGTCTCCCCATTGAAGCGCACTGACCGACACTCGCTGTGCAGCGGAGCGGCGAGCCGGTGCAGTGAGGGGGCGAGCGGTTG
>JANNOU010000169.1:0-8544 GCA_031399305.1 Leptolyngbya sp. SOY_34_metabat_272 | reverse complement strand
GGGCTAAAAGCCACCGACCAAACCAAGCTGGTATGCCCGTGTAGGGTTCTGAGGCAGGCCCCGGTACTTGCCTGCCACAACTTCACGGTATGGTCGGCACTGCCGCTGGCCAGGAGCTGCCCATCCGGGCTCCAACGTACGGACCAAACGCGGCTGCTGTGCCCCTGCAAGGTTTGGCTGCACTCACCGGTGTCCACTTGCCACAGCTTCACAGTATGGTCGCCGCTGCCGCTGGCCAGACGTTGCCCATCCGGGCTGAAGGCCACGGACCAGACCCAGTTGGTATGTCCTCGCAGGGTTTTGAGACAGACTCCGGTGTGCATCTGCCAAAGCTTAATGGTGTGCTCATCGCTGCCGCTGGCCAGGAGCTGCCCATCCGGACTCCAATTGACCGACCAAACACGGGCCGAGTGTCCGCGCAGCGTTTGGCAACACTCGCCCGTGCGGACGTCCATTAGCTTCACCGTATGGTCACTGCCGCTGGCGAGGTAATGGCCATCTGGGCTCCAGCGCAACGACCAAACCCAGTTGGTTTGACCGTGCAGGGTTTTCCGACACTCGCGGCCATGAACGTCCCAGAGTTTTATCGTCTGGTCATCGCTGCTGCTGGCCAGGGTTTGTCCATCTGGGCTAAAGGCGACCGAACGCACCCGCGCTGCATGCCCCTGCAGCCTGGCACGGCACTGACCGGTCGGCACGTCCCATAGCCGAACCGTGTGGTCATCGCTGCCGCTGGCCAGGGTCTGCCCGTCGGGGCTGAACACTACAGACCAGATCCGGGCAGAGTGCCCCTGCCAGGTTTTGCAACACCGCCCGGTGTGCATCTCCCAGAGTTTCACGGTGTGGTCGCCGCTGCCGCTGGCCAAGGTTTGTCCATCCGGGCTAAAGGCGACCGAACGCACCCAGCCGGTATGGCCCTGCAAGATCCGGCGGCACTGGCCGCTGCGCACCTCCCACAGGCGCAAGGTCTGGTCTTCACTGCCGCTGACTAGGGTTTGCCCGTCGGGACTAAACGCCACTGAGCGCACCCAATGGAGGTGCCCCCCCCAGGTCTGACGGCACTCGCCAGTCTGAACCTCCCAGAGTTTCACGGTGCGGTCACAGCCGCTGGCCAGGGTTTGCCCGTCGGGGCTCCAGGCCACCGTCCAAACCCGGCTGGTATGGCCTTGCAGGGTATTGCGGCAGTGGCCGCTGGGCACGTCCCAGAGCTTTACCGTCTGGTCATTGCTGCTGCTGGCCAGGGTCTGCCCGTTGGGGCTGAAGGCCACCGAACGCACCCAGTCAGTGTGGCCGCGCCAGAGGCCTTCGCACTCACCGGTTTCGGCGTTCCATAGCCTGATGGTCTGATCTTCACAGCCGCTGGCCACTGTCTGTCCCTGAGGACTGAACGCCACCGACCAGATACGGCTACCGTGCTGCAGAGTCTGGCAGCAGCGGCCCGTGCTGACCTCCCACAGACACAGGGTCTGGTCTTCACTGCCGCTCACCAGGGTTTGCCCGTCGGGACTGAACGCCACTGACCAGACCCCCCCGCTGTGTCCTTTGCAGGTCACCAGCTTGCGACCATCTTTCACTTGCCACAGGCGAATTTCCCCATCGGCGTCGCCGGTAGCTAATAACTGGCCGTTGGGGCTGAAGGCAACGCAGAGCGTGACGCTGAGGGTCTCAGTGAACACCGATTTGGCCAGATTTGCCTGAGCAAAATTTACCCGGTGCAAGTTGATCCCCTGGAGGTGGGCCTGCCAAACCGAGAGCTCCGAAAAGTCGTAACCGGTCAGATCAATCTCTAGATGGCGCAGCAGGTTGATCAGATTGCCGCCGCCATATCCCGGCGACGCAAGAAACTCTTGTTTGAGCTTGAGCAAGATCTGGTTGAGCTTTTGCTGGGTGCTGGGTTTATCCCTGAGCAGTGTTTTCAATTTCTCGCCCAGGGGACCCAAAATCAGGCGGGCCTGAGCCTCACGAATGTAGTCTTTCGCTTGTGCCTTGAGCAGGGCATGGCTCATGAGCAGTGAAATATTTTCGCTCAAAATCTCGTCGCAAATTTGCTCGATCAGGCGCTCAGTCACGTACTCCATGACCGCTGGCTGCTGAGTAAATAGGCCTGAATTTTTCTCGACCAGTGAGCGCCGCCCGAGCGATTTTAGAGCCTCCGGCAGTTTGCGTTTCGATGCAAACGACAGTACATCATCCTGCAAGTCTGGCAGCGAAACTAGCTCGCGATTGATCGCCAGCCAATACATCACTTCTTTTTCTGGAGGAGATAGGCGGCTGAATTGCCGGTCTAGAAGATCTCGGATGTCTTCAAAAACCAGCGTACCCCGTCGCAAGTAGTCCAGACACTCTGGAATACTGCCATCCAACAGATCCTGAATCAGCGGTGCAACCATTTTGAGGGCTAGAGGATTGCCCGCGTAGTGGTTGATCAGGGTGCACCATTCAGATTCTGAGCCGCTAAACGTTCCTTTGGCAGCAAAAATCTTCTGCGCTTCCAGAGGTTGCAAGCCATCGAGCTGCAATGAACGAACCGGCAGCGTCTCACCTTCAAGGAGCGCAATTTCTCTGGGTTTCTCGCGACTGGTTAACACCACGACGCTGCGGTGAAAGGCCTCCGCTAAGCGTCGAAACAGTTCACCGTAACCCTCAAAGCCGTCTCGATAATGGCCGCTGCAATCGCCGCTGCGCAGAATAGTCTCGACATTGTCTAAGACCAACAGGCAGCGCGAGGCTCGCAGATAATCCAGCAGTCGTGTGATGCGGCCATCAACATCGTCTGGCAAGTCGATTTCCTGCTCTTTGGACAAAAAGCGGATCAAGCTGGCCAAAATTTCTTGAACAGGCGGCGCGTTGCGCAAGCTACGCCAAATCAGACAGTCAAAGTCGCCTTGAGCCTGCTCGGCGAGCTTGATCGACAAGGAGGTTTTACCAATGCCGCCCATCCCCAGCACGGCGACCAAGCGACAGCGCTGATCGACAATCCACTGTCTGAGCTTGGAGAGTTCTTCGGTGCGTCCGTAGAAAGTCGAGACATCCACGGCCTCGCCCCAATCTTGCCGAGTCCCGAGTGTTCTGGGCGCGAAGTCCACCGAGCCTGCCACGGCCCAGTTGTCAGCTTGGACGGGCGCGGCGGCGGGGAGGATGACGACGTTGTCAGGCAGGCTCGCAGGCGGCCTGTGCGCCGCGAGGCTACGAGACTGCCGACTGAGCACGGAGCGGAAATTGCTCTTGGTGACTTTCTCGCCCAGTGCGTCAGATAGCAGCTGCCACAGCTTGGAGCCGACGTCTTTGATGTAGCTGACGTCATAGCTAGAACTGCTGGCGATCTCCAGGTAGGTTTGCCCCTCCCAACAGCCTCGAAACACTCGTGTCTGAACTGGATTCAAGCACCCCTGCCCCAGAGTCGTTTCTAAACCGACGAAAGCTTCGTCAGCCGTCATGATTAAAAGGGTTTCACAGTTCATCTTTCGACCTCCGCCGATAACTCTTGACTAGGTTGGAGTTCAATTAATTAGCGTTTATCAACCGAGCTTCGTTCCTTTAGCGAGTCTGACCATCAATCAATCGCGCAGTTCCATCAAGATACCATCGAGCCCTTGGTTCCGCCGCCAATTAATTGTTACGTTAGACGATGGGTTGAGCTTCAGCAACATCAGCAAGGGACTGAGGGCAAATCTCCTGAGATCAGCAGAATTATTTGGGGGCAAAAATAGGTGAAATCTGCAAACCTCAGGAAAAGTCAGGAAAAGTCAGGTTTTGTCAGATCGGCCCTATTGCACGATACGATATCCATCTCAAAAACATACTGGTCTACCGAGGAATAGGTGGTGCTTCAGATCACCTCCTCCTGCGGTAAAGGGCTGCCCTCAGATTGCTTTACAAGGTCCCATTCTGAATGCAAACACTGTATTGGGTCGCCTCAAAAGCGTCGATGTCTAAAAGTTATGCAAAGTTATGGGATTGGGGGACTCACTGCAAGCCTATCTTCGTGAGTCTTAACTTCTGGAGGGACTGCTGAATCGCCTTTCCAGGACCCTTTCTGAGACCGCCTCCCGCTGGTTGCCTTGCTGCAAGCAACTCATGCATGGCAAGATTGGGGGGCTGAGCCGGGTCTGAGTTGTTTGGTCTCGTGTCGAGTTGATCGCGATGTCAACCCTTTACCTGGTTTGTCTAATCATCGGCGGTTCCTTCACCGCGCTGTCGATCCTGGCCGGACTCGTCGATACTGACTTCGACGCCCACAACCCAGACTTCGACAGCCACTGGGAAGCTGACCCGCAGGTTGGCGATAGCGCAAGAGACGGGGCCGAGGATCGCCGCCTCGCCGTTAAGCCTCGCCGTCCGAGCTTCGGGCTGCCCCTGCTAAATCTGCGCTTCTGGACCTTTGGCGGCTGCTTCTTCGGGCTTACGGGCTTCTTACTGTTGAATCTCGAGCCCTCCTTGCCCCAAGCCCTGATTGCCATCCTGGCCTTGGGCGTTGGGGCGGTGTGTGGAGCCGGACTCGTCTGGGCCATGCGGGCGCTGCAACGGTGTCAGGCCGACAGCTTGGTGCGGACCCACGACGTAGTCGGCCTGGGTGGCACCGTTGAAATCCCATTTGATGCCAGCCGACGAGGCAAAGTCCGGCTGAGCGTCAAAGGCTCGATCATCGATTTTGTCGCCTACACCGAAGAGGCCCGCAGCTTTGCTAAGGGAGACCGCATCTTTGTCGTGAGTGTCGAGGCCCAAAAGGTTTGGGTGGTCTCCGAACACTCCTGGCGCACAATCACCGAAGAGTAACCACTGAGCATGCAACATCACCCGCCATTGCAATTCTTGTTTGCGGAGCCAGGCGTGGCGACCGTGTCGGTTGCTCAGGTCCCAGCCCGCCCATCTGGCCCCAGCAATAGCCTCAAAGATGGCCTGTTAATCGGCCTGCCGCTGACTCTGACTATGTTCATCGGTCTGTTCGTGCTGCTGTGGTTGCTGAACCTGATTCTGTGTATCTGTAACCCCAACGAAATCCTGGTCCTATCTGGGCTGAAGCGACGCACCAAGCAGGGCGATCAGGTCGGCTACCGCGTGATCTTCGGCGGGCGCACGATCCGCATTCCCATCCTGGAGACGATCAAGCGCATGGACTTAACCACCATGCCCGTGCCGGTGGAAGTGAAAAACGCCTACTCCAAAGGCGGTATTCCGCTGCGCATTCAGGCGATTGCCAACATCAAAATCTCCAGCGACCCCGCCGTGGTCGGCAATGCCATTGAGCGCTTCCTCGATCGCGACCGCTCTGAGATCTCCCGCGTGGCCCGCGAAACCCTCGAAGGCAACCTGCGCGGCGTCGTCGCCACGCTCACCCCCGAAGAACTCAACCAAGACCGCCTGATCTTTGCCGAGCGCATCACCCAGGATGTGAGCCGCGACCTATCCAAAATGGGCCTGCAAATCGACACGCTCAAGATCCAGAGCGTGGCCGATGATGTCGATTACCTGAACTCGATTGGCCGCAAACAGATTGCCCTAGTCGTGCGCGACGCCGAAATCGCTGAGTCCAACGCCCTGACCGAAGCCGAGCAGATCGAAGCCGACTGCCAGCGCCAGTCAGAGGTGGCGAAAACCCAGGCCCGCTCGGTAATCCTGCAACAAGAAAACGCGCTGCGCACGATCAAAGCCGAGCTAGAACAGCGGGCTCGCTCCGAAGAAGAGCGCACGATTGCCGCCGCCGCTGAAGCCAAAGCCCGAGCCGAGCAGCAACTGCAAACCATCCGCGCCGAACTGGCCCGCCTGCGCTTGGAGGTCGAAGAAGTGCTGCCTGCTGAGGCCAAGCGCCAAGCGCAAGCGCTACGTGCCAGAGGCGAAGCCGCCCCTCTGGCCGAGAACGCCCAGGCCGCCGCCCAGGTCAACGACTTATTTGCGCAGGTCTGGCGCGAGGCGGGCACCGATGCCTCAGAGGTGTTCCTGGCCCAGCAAATTGAAATGGTGTTGCAAGAGGCCGCCAAGATTCCAGGGCGCTTACATCTCAAGCAAGTCAACGTGATCGACACCGGCAAGGGCCAGACCTTGGCCAGCCTGGTCAATGCCTATCCCGAAACCGTGCGCCAGTTCCTGGAGCGCGTGAATCAAACGCTCGGCATTGATGTGATTGGCCTGCTCAGCCAGCCCGACCGTGATCCCTCTCAGCGCAACGGAGGCCAATAAAAACATGGAAGTTCTGGTCCTATTACTGGCCGTTCTGGGTCTCGGGGCAGGCGCGGGCACGCTGGTGCTGCGCAATCTCTATTACATTTGCCAGCCCAGCGAGATCTTGATCTTTGCGGGCAGTCGTCATCGGCTGTCTGAGGAGCGCAGCGTCGGCTATCGCCTGGTCAAGGGCGGCAGCAGCGTTCGCGTGCCGCTGTTGGAGCGCGTGTTCCGCATGAATCTGACCAACCTGATCATCGAGCTGCGGGTGGTCAACTCCTACTCCAAAGGCGGCATCCCATTAAGAGTCGAGGGCGTTGCCAACATCAAAATCGCCGGGGAGGAGCCGACCATTCACAACGCGATTGAGCGCCTACTGGGCAAAAGCTCTGAGGAGATCCAGCAACTAGCCAAAGAGACTCTGGAGGGCAATTTGCGCGGCGTGCTGGCCAGCCTGACTCCAGAGCAAATCAACGAAGACAAGTCGGCCTTTGCCCGCAGCCTGCTCGAAGAAGCCGAAGATGACCTGGAAAAACTGGGCCTGGTCCTCGACAACCTGCAAATTCAGAACATCTCTGACGATGTTCATTACCTAGACTCGATGGGGCGCAAACAGCGCGCCGACCTAGTCCGCGACTCGCGCATCGCTGAGGCCCAGGCCCACGCGACTTCCAGCATCCGCACTGCCGAAAATGAGCGGCTCACCGCCTTCAAACGCCTCGAAACCCAAGTTGAAATCGCCCGCGCCGAAGCCGACCAGCGGATCCAAGACGCGCTCACCAAGCGCAAAGCAGTGGTGGCAGAAGCAGAGGGGCAAATCGGAGCGGTGGTGGCGCGCACCCAGGCGGAGGTCGCTGTCCAGCAGGAGCGCATCAAGCAAGCCGTCCAGCAGCTGATGGCCGATGTGGTGGCCCCTGCCGAAGCCGATTGCAAGCGGGCGATCGCCGAGGCCCGAGGCAGCGCCGCGCGGATTATCGAAGACGGCAAAGCCCAGGCCTTAGGCACCCAGCGTCTGGCCGAGTCCTGGAAGGCGGCCGGTCCCAACGCTCGCCAGATCTTCTTGCTGCAAAAGCTGGAAGCGCTGCTGAAGACCCTAACCTCGACCGTGCCTGAGATCGAAGTGCAAAACCTGAGCGTGATTGACACCACCAATGGCAGCGCCGCAACTCAGATCGCCTCGTTCCTGGAGCAACTGCGTCAGGCCTCGGGCGTGGATGTTGCTGCAATCACGCGCCGCTTGGCGGCTCCAGGGTCGGATTCAGACCAGCCTAAGTCAGGCCAGTAGGCCAACTGCACCGAGACAAGCCTTGCTTTAGCTCAACGTGTAACGACATAGGCCGCTAAGCCGATTGCAATCGCATCCTCAATCAGGGCAGAGGGGATGGCACCCACGCGCTCACTGGCTGCGCCGCGCGCCGCATGACCGCCATAAGTCCCGATCAAGGCCCCGACGATGCCTGCTATCGCTCCAACAATTGCAGGGCCACCACTGGTCCCCGCGATTATCCACCCCACGCCGCCACCGCTGAGGAGACGGGCAGCCAAGGCGGGGGGGCTGGTGCGCGATGGAATGTTCGGCAGCATATCGGCAATCAACTCAGCCACAGCGAGGATCGCAAAGATGACACCCGCGATGCCGCCGCGAGCCAAGAACAAAGCAGCAGGGGCGGTGAAGGTTCGCAACCCAGCAACCAAGCCCAGCGCGAATGCAGCGAGAACAGTACCGAACACAGGAAATGCTCCTTAACCTTAGGACTGCTTTGACTCTGCAATACACTCTAGGGTCAACGAAGCCATAAAAGTTGGAAAATTGGCAAAACGCTAACAACCCAGTCAACTAGACTCAAATAATCTCTGCGACCTAATACTCATTCAATAGATTCGGGGATTGGGCATGAAACCCTTGAACTCTATTGGCTGGCACCACCTAGGCAATCTCTTCAGTCAGTGCCCAACCTCGGGGGTCAACCTCTCAGAATGGCTGGTCGAGTCCCAAGCTCGGGGGCTGAGCTTCCGAGCTGGCTGACTGGCGCAAAATGCTCGCTCCTGGAACCTCTGGGCTCGACGCGCCAAGTTCTGCGCTCGGACGCGGGTGCAAAATACTCGGCTTGTGCAGCCCAAAGCTCGACCGCCGAAGCTCCGAGCCCAAGAAACCGAGCAAAAAGCTTGACAGGCCGAGTTCCAAGCTGGAGCACCGGCGCGCAAAGCTTCACGGGTCGAGTCCTTGGGACAACTGGGTTGGCAGTGGAGGAGGCTAAGGTCATAGCTCACCAGCGGCAGAGGCTGCCAAAATAGAGCTAGATGCTTAAAACAGCCGTTCGATGCAGCGTAGGGTTAGGCGGCTTCATTAGGCCAAATGACTGGCAATGGAGCGACAAGTTGCAA
>JANNOU010000162.1:0-50206 GCA_031399305.1 Leptolyngbya sp. SOY_34_metabat_272 | reverse complement strand
CCTGGCGTTTCCGGATCGGGGGGCAGGGAGAGCTGATCAGGCGCTGCACTGCCCAACACTTGATCGACGACCAGGCCCGCGCCCATCAATTCGGGGGACAACGACGATAGGCGTACCGCCGTCAGGTTCTCCAGCAACAGCACTTCCGGGGCTCCAAGGACGCGACGCAATGACACTAGGGGCACGACGCTGCCTTGATGATGGATGACTCCCAACACCATCGGGTCGTAGAACGGTAGCGGCAACAGCGCAAATCGCTCCACCATGACGATCTCCAGGACCAAGGTTGCAGCAAACACCAGTGTTTGCTCTCCCACCCGCGTCAGGATAAAGCGATCATTTGACGACTGCGATTCAACGTCAGTACTCATCTGGGTGGCGGTGTGGACTTAAACTCGCTGTAGCGCCTGAGAGAGGTTTTCTCGCGTCACCGGCTTGGTCAGGTAGTTATTTGCTCCCGCCCGTTTCAAACCGTAGGCGATCTCTAGCGGGGTTTTCTTACTGGAGCAGAGAATCACATACTGATTGGCGGTCAGCTGATTGGAGCGTACGGTCCGCAAAAATTTATAGCCATCCTGATTTGGCAATACGATGTCCAGAAAAACAGCGGTATAGGAACCTTGCACAATTTTCTCCAGGGCACCTTCGGTGGTAGTACAGGTATCGACCTGATGCCCCATTCCCTCCAGGAGCGAAACCAGTAAATGCCGGTCAGCTGCACTGTCATCCACAACCAAGAAACGCACGACAAACTCCTCCTTTAGTGATCACAGAACGGACTCGCTAGTCTCCATCCCCCGGCGCGGCAGAGCCAGAGAGACCCAAACTATCAACAGTTGGATTACAGCAGCACATCGGTCGATAAGGGAGCCAGATTGCGTAAAAATGTTCGTAACTCCGTTCGAAACACATTTGCCTCGACCAGAGTTCGAGGCTTCGCCAGAAACCGACAGCTTGCCCATTGTGCACGCCATTGGTTGGCTACACTTTTTTCGGCGGTCATTAGCACTAAGGGAGTCGAAGCCAAAGTCGGCTGTCGACGGATTTGCTTAATCAAATCAAATCCAGATGCCCCTGGCATGTTGATATCTAGAAAAATCACGGCTGGGTTAGAGTCCAAGATTATGTCAACCGCTTCTACAGCTTGATCAGTGCTGCGCACCCGATACCCCCAGCTCGTCACCAGATCGCGAAATTGTCTGAGCAGAACCGGTGAATCATCAACGACGAAAATCTCTGGTTCTAGCTTGGTGGTTACCTTACGTTTGGGGTTCGCCTCCGGCGGAGCCTGCATCTGACGCGCCGTCAGCGGCAAAATTTCAACCGTTTTATTACGGGCCAACTTATCGAAGAAAACCGCCGTCCGAAACAACGTCTGTCCCAGCTGATCCGAAATCTCGTTTAGGCGGTTTTGGCCAGTGGTCAGCCGCGCAAACAAAGGAAAATGTTGATTGCCAACCCGAGCCAGCAAACCCGCTGCATCAATGAGTTGAATACGCTGGTAAGGGTGACGAATCTGTTGCAGGTTTTGCCACTGCCGCGCCTCACGATTCGCAGCCTGTGCCAGGCTGGTCAACGGCCAAGTCGGCACCGCCAATTCAGCAGGCGCACTCGGTTCCCAGACAAAGGAAAACGTAGTCTCCAAGTGCAACGCCAGGAATGTCTCTAGCAGGAGGCTTTCCAAGGCCCGAGAGGTCGCATCGGGCTGTTGCCGAAAGGCTTGCACAATCAAGGAGTAGCCGGGAAATCGCAGGTTCGACGATGGCTGCGGCACTTGAGGCAGTTGAAATTTTTGGGCTCTGAGCTTTCTAGCAATCGTTTCAAGAGCACGATCTTCTTCTGCTGCCCACACCAGCCCTCCCTGCAACAAAAAGCTCCAGCAGTGATAGTCTGTCTCAACGCGCAAGACACCTGAAGATCGGGCCAGGGTACGCATGGACGCTAGCAGAACATGCAGAGGTACCGCCCGAATTTTGGTTCCAGTTCGAATATTACTCGTGATGCTCACATCAACCTCTGAAGACAAGCTCGTCTGAGTCGCAGACGCTTCTTGAAAAAAGGATGGGGGACGTTCTGGAGCGATAATAGTCTTCAAAAGCGCAGAGTAGCGCGGTGGGCGGTTCCAGAAAACTCTGCGATTTTCGAGGTCGGGGGCTAGACCATTTACATTTGTTCAATTACGATATTGCCATTACATTCCGCAGAGACCGTCAGAATCCGGATATTGGATGCTGGATTCTTCAAGATTTAAAATCTCAGCTCTGGCACGATGCCCAACCAGTCAATTTCAGTAGATTCCCTGGCAGCCAGACCGTGCGGTTTTACGGTGGTCAGACTGTGTGAACACACAGTGATTTCAGTTGTGTTAATGCCCTAACGCACAGACCTGAAACTTGCAATCATGAGCCCAAGTTCTGGCTGATTGGGCACGCAATATCAATTACAAGTCAAATTCAGTATCATCTACAACAAAGGTTCACAGCCGAGTAGTAAATACCGCGAAATCAAGTAAATCCGGCAGACTTCTCGACAGGCTTGACACCCTTGTCCAAGCAGTCTAGCCTTCTAGACCCTAAGGGGGCAGGCTCTTGGATCCAACTTTATCAAGTAGATACATCTTTCCGCCTGGCTCAGCGGACACCCTGGCAAAATCTTGTGTGCGGGTGTTCTGTTTGACCACTTTTTGGGAATTGCGGTCATGCACACTTGTCTATTTAATTCATAACATGATAAGGCTTGAAATTTCCATACCCTGTTACCCCTTTTGGCACTTGCCAGAAACTCTGAGCCGTGGAAGCGCATTCAGGCAGGGACGGTCAGGGGTACACCATTATCTTTGGCGCTGAGCTGGAGCAGGAAGGGGACCGCCTGACGCACCCAGCGGCTCGGCGGCGCGTAGGCGGTCGCAGCTTCGCCGAAGCAGATATCCAGCATGTCGGTGTGGATAATTCCGGGGTTAAGGGGGATCGCTGCCATCCCAACCGGCAACTCCTGGGCGAGCGCCTGGGTGAGCCCTTCAACGGCCCACTTGGAAGCGCAGTAGGGAGCAACTTCGGGTGAGGTGGAGCGCCCCCAGCCTGAGCTGAGGTTCACAATGATGCCGCTGCGCCGCTCGACCATGGACGGCACAAAGTGACGGATGACGTAAGCAACCCCCTTGAGGTTGACATCGATCAGGCGCGAGAAGTCCTCCGACGGCACCTGCCACAGGGGAGCCGGGGTATTGATTAGCGCCGCGTTGTTAATCAGCAAATCGGGCGGCCCGTATTTCGCTAACAGGTGCGCGGCCCAGCTTTGCACCTGCGCTTCATCGGCCACATCGACCACCGCAAAATCGTGGGGTGCGCCGAAGGTCTGAACCTGCTGCGCTACTGCTGCCTCAGAGCGGGCGCAGCCCGAGACGACATGTCCTGCCTGGATCAAGGCTTCAGTTAACACCCGGCCTAAGCCTCGGCTGGTGCCGGTGATCACGATGTGCTTCACTGTCTCAGCTGCCATTGACGCCCCTTACTGACGCCACTTGATATTGCAGCCCATGGAGGGCGGCTGATCAAAGCTCACGGGTTTGCCCAGCAACACGTCTTCGAGGGCCAGTTCCAAATCGCGGCGGCTGACCTTTGCGGGTTGTTGCCAGTTGTCGTCGAAGCGCCCGTGATAGGCCAGCTTGCGCTCGGCATCAAACACATACAAATCGGGGGTGCAAACGGCGTCGTAGGCTTGGGCAACCTGTTGCGATTCGTCATACAGGTAGGGGAAGGGATAGTTTTTGGCGCGGGCGCGCTCCTGCATTTTGGCGAACGAGTCTTCGGGGTAGGTGGCCGCGTCATTGGCGGAAATCGCGACGAACTGAACGCCTCGGCTGATGTAGGTGCGGGCCGTGGCGATCAGGCGGTCCTCTAGGGCGCGAGCATAGGGGCAGTGGTTGCAGGTGAACACCACCACCAGGGCACGAGCATCTGCAAAGCTGGCGAGGCGATAGGTTTGGCCATCGGTGCCCAGCAGTTCAAAATCGGGGGCAGCGATGCCGATGTCGAGCTGGGTGGAGTAGGTGAGGGCCATAGGACAGCGAACCAGAAATTGCACAGGTTCAGTGTAGCGCCTCCTTCGCAGGTGGCCCTTGAGGTTTCTCGAGTTTGAGCAAGCATTGCTTGATTTTGCTTACCCGTTGCTTGATTTTGCCTACCCGTTTCTTGATTTCGGGTTCCCATTTCTTGATTTGGGGTTCCCGTTTCTTGATTTGGGGTTCCCATTGCTTGATTTTGCCTACCCGTTTCTTGATTTTGCCTACCCATTGCTTGATCTTGGGCAGGCCTTGCTTGATTTCGGGTTCCCATTCCTCGATTTTGGGCAGGCGTTGCTTGATTTTGCCTACCCATTGCTTGATCTTGGGCAAGCGTTGCTTGATTTCGGGTTGCCGTTGTTTGATTCTGGCTAGACCTTACAGTGTCTGCCCCAGCCCGACTAGCGTTTGCTCACGAACTTCCAGGCCGTCGGCAGCAGCAGGGCACTGAGGGCGGCCTTGAGCAAGCCGCCGGGGATAAACGGCAACACCCCCATCACCAGCAACGCTTCCACGCCCTGGAATTTCTCCGTGCCAGACAGCCAAACACCAAGCCAGGACGCCCCCAGCGCGTAGATCAATAGGTCGCCCGAGATCATCGCCAGCAGCGTTTTGACCAGACGCCGATCTGCGCCGTAGCGCTCGACCAGGTAGCCCACCAGCGCCGCCGCCAGCGGAAAGGCCAGCAAATAGCCCGCCGTCGGCCCCACAAATTTCAGCAAGCCCGCACTGCCGCCCGCAAAAACCGGCAGCCCCACCGCTCCCTCCAGTAGATAGGCCACCAACGACCAAAAGCCCAGACGGCAACCCAGCGCCGCCCCCACTAAATGCACGCCCAGCGTCTGGCCGGTGATCGGCACCGGCGTGAACGGCAAGGCAAGGCTCACCTGCGCCAGCAAGGCCACTGCCAAGCTGCCCGCCCCCACCAACAGCCAATCTCGCGCCCAGGTTTGCTGCGGTAGCAGCACCCGAGCCAGTGGCACAAAAGTCAGCCCCTGAGTTTGATGCATTGTCCACCTTCTCTTCAACCCGACGTCACCAACCACGAGACATGAGCGCTGACAATCCGCCAACCTTCCGGTGTGCGCAGCCAAGTCTGGCTCTGGCGGCCACTCGCAGCACCCTGGCGCTGAAACTCCGTATTGGCCGTGGCGAAATCCTGCCCATAGGTGGTGATCAGCGTGTGCCGCAGCCGTCGCTCCAGATTGGCCGGGTCACGGGCGCGGCGAAAGGCGGCAATCGCCTCATAGCCATAGAGGTTTTCGCTCGCGCCATAGCGCAGGGTGTGCGGGCTCTGCCAGAACAGCTCATCGAGCACGGCGATGTCATTGTGGGTCAGAGCGGCTTCGTAGCGCTCAAAGGCGGCAGTGACTTCAGCAACCACCTCCGGCAGATTGATCAGCATGGCCCCCTGCTCGTCGCTTGCACCAACTTTAGGGACCGTTGCTGGGCAAAGGCCGTGGCGATGGCATCGGCTCGCTCGTTGCCGACATCACCCTGGTGGCCGCGCACATATTGCCAGCTCAAGGGGTAGGAGCTGTGCAGGCTATCTAGCTGCCGCCAGAGGTCTTCGTTCTTCACGGGCTTGCCTTCGGCGGTTTTCCAACCCTTTTGCTTCCAGCCCTTGGCCCAGCGGGTGATGCCGTTCTTCAGATACTCGCTGTCGGTGTAGAGCGTAATCGGCTCGTCCTGAGGATGGGCGCGCACAAACTCCAGCGCCGCCACCGCCGCCTGCAGCTCCATGCGGTTGTTGGTCGTGGCTGGATCTGCGCCGCCCAACTCGTGGGCCGAGCCATCGCGAAAATAGACCACCACGCCCCAGCCCCCCGGCCCCGGATTGCCCGAGCAAGCCCCATCCGTGTAGATCGCCCGAATGCGCGGGTCGGCTGGGGCTGGGGCGCGGCTGGCATCCAGCTTCTCAGCCTTTTGTTGGCCGAGAGCGGCCAGAGGCTCGGCCACCGGCTGCGCTGCGGCGGCAGCCTGGGGCAGAGGGGGCCGAGGGTCTCGGCTACGCACAATCTCGATGGCGATCTGCCCGCTGAACTCAGGAATGGGCGCGGCCAGCTTGGTCAGCTTGACCCGCACCTGCTGCACCCGAGCTTCGGCCAACAGCTGATCGGCGATCACCGTGACCAACTTCTCGATCAACGCGAAGCGAGCCGTGCCAACCGTGTCCCGAATCGCCGCCACTGCGTACCGGTAATCCAGCGCGTCGGCCAACCGGTCAGTCTTGCCGGGCAGCGCCACCTCGACCCAGAGCGTGGCATCGACCTCGAACCACTGGCCCAAAACCTGTTCCTCGGGCAGTGCGCCCGTGTAGCCGTAGCAGCGCACCCCGGTCAGGTGAATGCAGTCTTGACTAAGCAAGGGGCAAGTCCCGATGGCTGAAAGGACGGGGATTCGGGCCGGTGTAGGGCGCAACCGTATGCCCGTCGCCCACGATCTGATACTGGTAGGTCACCAGGCCCTCTAGCCCCACTGGCCCTCGCGGCGGCAATTTCTGAGTGCTGATGCCGACCTCCGCACCAAAGCCGTAGCGGAAGCCGTCCGAAAAGCGGGTCGAGCAGTTGTGAAAAACCCCCGCCGTGTCCACCCGAGCCATGAATTTCTGGGCCGCTGCCGCATCTTCGCTCAGGATGGCCTCGGTGTGGCGTGAGCCGTAGGTATTGATGTGCTCAATCGCCGCCTCTAGCGAAGGCACCAGCTTCACCGCCAAGATCAAGTCCGAGTACTCAGTGGCCCAGTCAGCTTCCGTGGCCAGCACCAACCCCGGCACAATCGCGCGGGCTTGTTCGCAGCCACGCACTTCGACCTTCTGCGCCCGCAGCGCCGCCACCGCTCTGGGCAAGAAAGCCTGGGCGACCTCCTGGTGCACCAGCAGCGTCTCAATCGCGTTGCAAGCAGCAGGATACTGCACCTTGGCGTCTACAGTGATCGGCACAGCTTTGTCCAGATCGGCCCTGGCATCTACATAGAGATGGCACAGCCCCTCCGCATGACCCAGCACTGGGATGCGCGTATTGTCCTGGATGTAGCGCACAAAGGCATTGGAGCCACGCGGGATGATCAGATCCACGTATTGCTCCATCCCGAGCAGCTGTTGAATTTCCTCGCGGCTGGTCAGCAGTTGCACCGCGTCGGCGGCTATCGATGCATCGGCCAGCGCCCGGTGAATCGCGCGCACAATCGCCTCACAGGAGCGCACCGCCTCCCGGCCACCCTTGAGCAACAGACCATTGCCCGTCTTGAGGGCCAGGGAAGCGATCTGAGTCACGGCATCGGGACGGGCCTCGAAGATCACGCCCAACACACCCAGAGGCACCGTCACTCGCTTGAGCACCAGCCCGGTGTCCAGCTCGCGGTGGATCTGCACCTGGCCGACGGGGTCGGGCAGCTTCAGCACGTCGCGTACCCCCGCCACCATCGCGGCCAATTTACTCGCATCCAGCTTCAGCCGCCCGTAGACCGAGCGGCTCAGTTCGCCACGTTCGACTAAAGGGTCAGCTGCCGCCAGATCTGCAGCATTCGCGGCCAAGATCTCGTCGGCAGCATCCGCCACCGCTTGGGCCATGGCTGCCAGCGCCCAGTTACGTTCAGCGGTGGGCAGCGTGCTCAGGTCGAGGGCGGCATCCCGAACGGCACGGGCAGTGTCCAGCAGCGAGCGAGGAGCAGTGGCAGAGAGGGTCATGGTCGTGCCTGCGAAACTCAGAGAATCTATTGTTGCGCATTCCACAAAACTAAAGGGCAGACTTTCGGGTCTGCCCCAGCAGCTAGCCAAACAAACCCCAAACAGACCATAGAGGTCGCTCAGTCGAGCGGCCTTCTGAACTAAGCTCGCGCGGGGGTCAGCGCGGCGATAGACTCGGCAGTCAGGCGCTCATAGGCCGCCCGCATCTTCAAGCCCACGATCAGCTGGAACAAGCCCGTGCCGTTGTTGGAGCCGGGATAGCCCGGGTGCTTGAGCAGCAGCTGCGTGAGTTCGCCGTAGTGCTTGGTCGAGAGGTTGCTGAGGTGGTTCTCTAGGTAGATAACCTCTTCGAGCTTGTCGAACTGACCATCAACCTCCAACACCGAGACGCTGTTGCCGTAGTAGGCGTCAGGGCCGTAGTGCATGCGAATGCCGGGGTAAGAGCAGGTGAGCTTGCGCCCGCAGGGAATCCAGTCAATCGTGGAGCCCTCGTCAAACAGGTAGGCTGGCTCGAAACCCTCCAGCCCATCACGCTGAACCAGGCGCACCCGTAGGACCTTACGCTCGGTGTCGTTGGCAATCAAGTTAGTCGGCAGGATCTGGATGACCACATCCGCATGTTGTTTCTGCGGGTCGATGTAAGCCTCAAAGTCGGGCTTGCGGGCATTGATCGCCTGCATCACATCGGCCAGGGTGTGACCACGTTCGGCCATGTCCCGCTGGACCTTCCAGGCCACCTTCACCTCGTCGCTCAAGTCCAGGTAGACGCTGAAGTCAATCAGCGAGCGCACTCGCTCATCGTAGAGCGGGTGCAGTCCCTCGATCACCACAATCGGCCTGGGTTCGATACCCTCGGGCGGGTCAATCATGCCGGTCTCATGGTTATAGATCGGCTTATCTATCGCCTTGCCTTCTTTGAGCGCCTTGACCTGCTCATACATCAGATCAAAATTGTTAGCACGGGGGTCGAGGGCGGTAATACCGGTTACCTTGCGCTGCTTTCGGTCGAGGCTGTGGTAGTCATCCAGACAGATGACCGTCATCAGATCCTCCCCGAACAGATCTGCCAAGCGACGCAAGAACGTGGATTTACCGCAGCCAGAGTCTCCCGCAACTCCGATCAACACGACGCGATCTGACTTAACCGTCATATGACCTTTCCCTCAACTGGCGTTTACTATGTTTGGCTTAAGCTTGCTGACCGCTGCTCCGGTCATGGTCAATTTTCTGGCTTGATGGTCCCAACCGGGTGCACCCCGCCGGTCCATTGGCTAACCGCTCAATAGCCATGCCTTCCCTTGCTCTCGAACCCATACCCCTCAGTGCACGGCTGCATGCTAGGTATTTAGTACTAATTGTTATTGCAGATACTACCAGAAGCTCGGTACTCGGTTCAAGGCTCTGTCGGAGCAATTGGGGGGAAATAAAGACTGGGACCTGCCCCAGAGACCCTGACCTATACTTGTGGAAGCCGCGCGGCGGGCGGCAAACGGTACCCTGCTTGACGGCCTGCCGGAAAGATGCTCGCTAGCATAGGTGGGCTTCGAACTTCAACTGCAACTTGTAACCCTAGATCACTCCAATGGCACAGGCGAAAGAGAAGTCCAAAACCGACATCCCGGTCAATCTTTACCGTCCCAATGCCCCCTTCGTAGGGCGGTGTCTGCTCAACCAGAGAATCGTTGGCGAGAACGCACCCGGCGACACCCGCCATCTGACGTTTGACCTTTCGGGTGGCGAGTTGCGCTATCTGGAGGGTCAGAGCATCGGCATTATCCCCCCCGGTACCGACGCCAAGGGCAAGCCCCACAAGCTCAGATTGTACTCGATCGCCTCGACCCGGCACGGCGACCATGGCGACGATCAAACCGTCTCGCTGAGTGTCAAGCGTCTGGAGTACAAGCACCCCGAGACCGGCGAGATGGTATACGGCATCTGCTCCAATCACCTATGCAACCTCAAAGAAGGCGATGAAGTCAAGATCACCGGCCCGGTGGGCACGAACTTCTTGCTGCCGACTGACCCCAACGCCACGCTCATCATGATCGCAACCGGAACGGGCATCGCACCGTTCCGCGCCTTCCTCTGGCGCATGTTCAAGGAAACGCACGAGGACTATACGTTCGCGGGCAATGCTTGGCTATTCTTTGGCGTGCCGACCACCAGCACCCTGCTTTACCACGAGGAGCTCGAAGCTCTGAAAGCGCAGCACAGCAACTTCCGTGTTGACTACGCCATCTCACGGGAGCAGACCACTGAGGACGGCAAGAAGATGTACATCCAAAACCGCATGGCTCAGTACAAAGAGGAGCTGTGGCAGCTGCTGCAGAAAGACAACACCTACACCTATATCTGTGGTCTGCGTGGCATGGAGGATGGCATCGACGAGGCAATGACGGCGGCAGCATCTACCAGCGGCGTGAACTGGCCAGAGTACCAGAAGCAACTCAAAAAGACCGACCGTTGGCACGTGGAAACTTACTGAGACCCATTGTTGGGGGGTCAAGCCTGTAGGGGCGCACTGTGGTGCGCCCTTGCGCCTATTCAGACACCGGCATCATTGGCCAAATTCCAAGCGCGCTTGTTCGACGAACTCGGCGGTGACAGTGCTGCTGCCTGCTTGGCGGGTGAGCTGTTCGATGCGTTGGCGGGCTTGGGCGCGTACGAAGAAGGGAATGTTCTTGAGCTTGGCCTTGGCTTCGGGCGTCCAGCTCAGTTCGTCAGCCGAGAAATCATTGACCATCGCTTGCCTGCCAAAGCAGAGTGCTCACTCCACTGTCTCACCCTCGTGCTCTCGCTGGTCAGCCCCGCCGGGTGCCTGGCGACAAGCTCAGTATAATGTGAGCGGTCTTCTGGCTGTTGCGAACCGCTTGTGAAATCCGCCAAACCTCGCCAATCCTTTCCTCAGACGCTGCTGCTCGCCGCGGCTGGCGTGTTTTTGTTTCTGTCTACGCTGCTTTCGCAGTGTGTGCTGGTGGTGCCTCCGGGTTACCGAGCAGTGATTTTCAACACGCTGAGCGGTCTGGAGCCCCAAGCTCGCGGGGAGGGTTTGCACCTGCTGCTGCCTGTGATTGAGAGCCCAATTCTCTACGATGTGCGCTCTCAGACTTACACGATGGCTTCGAGCCAGCGCGAGGGCAGTGTCGGTGGCGATGACGCGCTGCGGGTGCTCAGCTCCGACGGGCAGCAGATCACGATGGATCTGTCGATTCGCTTCCGCGTGGACCCGGAGACGGTGCCCGATCTGCACGCCAAGGTTGGTCGCACTTATATCGATAAGGTGCTGCGCCCCGAGGTGCGTGCCGTAGTGCGCAATGAACTGGCTCTGCACCGGGCGATTGATGTCTACTCTGGGGAGCGGCGGGAGATCCAGGGCAACATCAAGACGGGTCTGGAGCAGATCTTGGTGGACAATAATCTGGCGCTGCAGGATGTGCTGTTGCGCAATGTCCGCTTCTCGCCGCAGTTTCAGAATGCGATTGAGCAGAAGCAAATCGCCGAGCAGCAGAAGGAGCGCGAGCGCTTTCTGGTCGAGCGGGCTGAACTCGAAAAGCAGCGCACGGTGATTGTGGCGGAGGGGGAAGCCGAGGCGATTCGTCTGCAGGGCGAGGCGCTGCGCTCCAGTCCCCAAATCGTGCAGCTGGAGTATGCCCGTAAGTTGGCTCCCAATACCCGCGCCGTGATCACCAGCGAGCAGGATCTACTGGGAGACCGCAAGTAAACTACCTTTTCGCCTGCCTAGCGGAACAGATTGCGCTGTCTGGGCAGTGATCGGTAATTGGGGGGACGCGGGGGCGACCGTTGGGCGAACAGTTTGACTAGGAGGAAGCCTGCGACAAAGCCGCCAAAGTGTGCCCAGTAGGCCACGCCACCCCGGTCAACGTTGGTGTCCATGCCCAGGCTGGCGAAGCTATAGAGAGCCTGCTGCACAAACCACCACAGCAGAAACAAGACCGCTGGCACCGTAAACGGCAGCGGCAGGATCAGAAACCCCAATGGCAGCCCCACATCTACCTGGGCTCTGGGGTAGTTCAGGATGTAAGCGCCCAGGATGCCTGAAATCGCACCGCTCGCGCCGATGTTGGGCACGGTGGACTCGGGATTGACGGCGATCTGAACGGCGCTCGCCAGGGCTCCGCACAGTAGGTAGAAAGCAATGTAGCGTCCATGGCCCATCAGGTCTTCGACGTTATCGCCGAACACCCACAGGAATAGCATGTTGCCAATGATGTGCGCGAAGCCGCCATGCAGAAACATGGCGACTAGCACCGGTAGCACTAGGGCGGGCAAAGCCGCCAGGTTCCCGGATATCACCGCCTGGAAGCTCTGCGCTTCGCGCTCGGGGATGATCGCGAAGACACTCAGAAATTTATCGAACTGGCCCTGGGCGATCAGCACCAGCTCAAACAGGAAGACCACGACGTTGATGAGGATGATCAGCCGGTTGATGATGGGGGTTTGTCGGGTGGGGATGTTGTCGCGCAGGGGGACCATAGGGAACTCACAGACGGCCTAGACTCCCAAATTCTAAGCTAGGTGGCTGGAGCGGCTGAGGCCATTGGCCAGGAGCCAAGCTGATGTTGCCGTTCTGTGACACCTTGGCGCTGAGAGGCCCTCATCCCCTAGCCCCTTTCCCCAAGTTTGGGGGCAGGGAAGGCAGGGTGTCAGGTTTCGGGTTTGCCTCGATTTGCCTCAGGTTAGGAGAGGAGTTCACAGATTCTGTTGAGCACTTCTGGTAAATCTCTCAGCACTTGCTCGTTGCTAAACCGAATGACTCGGTAGCCATGAGTTTGTAAGTACTCGCTGCGGGTTGCATCAGAATCTTTTTGGCTTTCATGAATTGCGCCATCAACTTCGATCGCTATCTTGCGGGCTGGGCAGTAGAAGTCGAGGATGAACTGCCCAATTGGGTGTTGGGTTCGAAATTTCAGTCCGTCCAATTGTTTGTCTTTTAGAGCTTGCCAGAGTGCCTGTTCTACTGGGGTCATTTTGTGGCGCAGCTCACGGGCTCTGGCCTCAAGTTGAGGAGTCGTGCCACGAACCCGGTGAGTTCTTCTAGGTTCCTGATCCATCGCAACATCCCTGATTGGGTTCTAGGTTTCTGGCCCCCCCAGCCCCCCAAGTTTGGGGGGAGCAAGAGTCAGAGCCACGCTTCTCCGCTCCGGTCCCCCCCAGAATTGGGGGGTTAGGGGGGCCAGACCTGCCACGCGGCCCACAGGCCCAGCAGCCTCTCTCCCCTTCCAGATTGCTCCAGCTCTGCCAACCAATCACAAGCAGAGGGTCCTTCTCCTGATATCCAGCTCCTACGCTGGGGAACTTTCCTCATCAACGCAGAGAAATCACCCACACAGACTTCCCCTAGTCACTAGTCGTTCCAACTCCCAGGAGGCTTCTGCACAACCCCCAACCAGTTCCCGACAACCACCCAACTAGTTCCCGACAGCTCTCAAGTGACTGCCGCCAACTCCCAAGTCCATATCGCCAACCCCCCAACCAGTTCCCGACAACCACCC
The DNA here is from genome assembly GCA_031399305.1 of Leptolyngbya sp. SOY_34_metabat_272. Classification (GTDB taxonomy): domain Bacteria; phylum Cyanobacteriota; class Cyanobacteriia; order FACHB-261; family FACHB-261; genus FACHB-261. The sequence goes on along the minus strand of JANNOU010000162.1, from coordinate 36,945 downwards.
AACTAGTTCCCGACAACCACCCAACTAGTTCCCGACAGCTCTCAAGTGACTGCCGCCAACCCCCAAGTCCATATCGCCAACCCCCCAACTAGTTCCCGACAACCACCCAACCAGTTCCCGACAGCCTCCAAGTCCATATCGCCAACCACCCAACCAGTTCCCGACAGCTCTCAACCAGTTCCCGACAACCTCCACCAAAGCTCCTGACGTTTGTCATCCTTCACTTTGCTAGTCCACATTGAGGTGTACACCATGAAGCAATTTAATCCTGGGGCTCCTGATGAGGCTGTCATTGAAGACGCCAAGACCAAGCTCGACCTCGCCCGCGAAAGCCTTGCAGACCTCGCCCGCTTGGGTATCACGAGGGCCTGGCTCGATCAGTTCCAGGCCCAGATTCAGGCGTATGAGATCCTGCCCACCGACGCTGCCATGCTCCGAATCCAGCGCAGCCTCACCGCCGATAAAGACGACACGCTCAAACAGTGCGAAACCTGGGGCAACACCCTGCGCGACCGCTGCAAGTTCAGCTTCGGCCCTGGTCCACGCAACCCCTTCCCCACCAACGACTTCCGCACCGCCCTGCGCAACGAGTCCAAAATGCTGCAAGTGCTGCCCAACCTGATTGACATCGCCAGTCAGCACGCCCTCCTCCTAGTCACAGTCGGCCAACCGCCCGAGTACGCCGCCCAAGGCCAAACCCTGCGCGACCGCCTCGACCAGCTCAACCGCCAACAAGAAAAAGCCAAACGCGACCGCAAAGTCGCCACCGACAACCGCCACCAGGCACTCAAAACCGTCTACGAAGCCTTGAGCCACCTCAACGCCGTCGCCCGCGCCGTCTACCGCAACCAGCCCACCCAGCGCGCCCTGTTCAAAGCACTCGCCAACCGGGTGCCCCCAACAGCCCCAGAGTCAGACCGGCCCGAATCGACTGCTCAATAGGCGCTACGATGTCTGACACTCTGCTCACGCAGCGCTGGTGAAAACAGACCCTATTTTCTACCGTCTCTTTCAGGCTCTACCAGGCACCTTCTTTGAACTGATTGGCCAACCCGCCTCCGAAGCCAACGGCTATCAGTTTGCCTCCGTGGAACTGAAGCAAACGGCTTTCCGGATCGACGGCGTCTTTCTGCCGTTGCCAGAGACTGCTGAACGTCCTATCTACTTCGTCGAGATTCAGTTTCAGAACGATCCAACCCTCTATGCGCGTCTATTCGCCGAGATCTTCCTCTACCTGCGCCTGTACGAACCGACTAGGGATTGGCGAGCTGTAGTCCTGTTTGCGCAACGCCGATTAGAGCCGACGGCAGTAGACCCTTATCAGACGCTCCTGATTAGCCCACAAGTCCAGCGTCTCTATCTCGATGAGCTAAAGGACGGCGTAGAGCGCCCCCTCGAGGTTCAGATTGTGCAGCTCGTGGTCGAAACCGAAGCCGAAGCCCCTGACCACGCAAGACGCCTGCTGCGACGAGCCAGCGAGGAAGTTGCAGACGCCCTTCTCCAGCGAGAGATAATGGACTTGATCCAAACCGTGGTGTGCTACAAATTCCCCCAAATGAGCCGCGAGGAAATCGAAGCCATGCTAGGACTCAGTGACCTCAAGCAAACCAGGGTCTACCAAGAAGCAATAGAGGAAGGCAAACTAGAGGGCAAACTCGAAGGCAAACTAGAGGGCAAATTGGAAGCAGTCACACCCTTGGCAGCCCGTGGGTTTGCCGTGGAGGAGATTGCTGAAATCTTGAGTTTGGAGGTTGAGCAAGTGCGGCGAGCCACACAACGGTAGCGGGCGCTAGAGGCGCTCCATCAGCGCTACCAGGACCACATTGGAGAACAAAAACCCCTCAGGTGCACTCAAGCGTAGACGCTCAGCCGTCACCTGCACCCAGCCCTGGCGCTGATAGGGCTGCAGACAGGTTAGGACTTGAGAGAGCTTCTGGTCGCCAAAGTCTTGGCTCAGTTGCGCCAGACTCAGCCCCTCGCTCAGACGCAGGCCCAACATCAAAGTCTCCTGCAACTGATCGGCTGGCCCAGTCTGCGGGAAGCTGGCCAAGACTCTTTCTGGCGCACGCCGCAGCTGCTCGACCCAGACAAAGTAGTCGTGTAGGCGGCGGGGACGGTCGAGGCGACGGCGGTCTACGTAACTGGTCGCGCCCATACCAAAGCCGTAGTAAGGCTGGTTGCGCCAGTACACCAGATTGTGCCGACAGCGCGCACTGGAGCGGGCGTAGTTCGAGATCTCGTAGTGCGCATAGCCCGCCTGAAGCAGCGTTTCACGGGCCAGCTGGTACATTGCCACCGTGGTCTCCTCACTGGGCAGCGGCTGGTCACCGGGCCGATACCAGCGACCAAACGCCGTCTCTGATTCAATCGTGAGGTCATAAATCGAGACGTGCGGCGGCGCAATCGCCAGCAACTCAACCAGTGACGCCTGCCAATGCGCCAGCGTCTGATGCGGCAGCCCGCAGATCAGATCCAGGTTGAAGTTGGCAATACCCGCCTGAGCCAGCGCCTCGATCGCCTCATAGATCTCGGCCACCCCGTGGGCACGTCCACAAGCTGCCAGCAGCTCCGGCTGAAACGCCTGCACGCCCAGACTCACCCGATTCACCCCTGCCGCTCGATAGCCCGCCAGCTGCTGCGCCGTGATCGTACCGGGGTTGGCCTCCAGTGAGACTTCTGCATCACTGGCAATGCCAAAGTGCTGGTCCAGCGCCGTCAATAGCCGCTCCAGTTGCACTACCGACAACAGTGAGGGAGTGCCACCCCCCAAAAACACAGTCTGCAACGGCCGCGACCCAGCTGGCGTCGCCGCCAACTCGCGTAACAGTTCTTGGACATAGCGCTCGATCAGGTCAGCAGTGCCCAGTCCAGTGGCAAAATCGCAGTAGTGACAGCGCTTGCGACAGAACGGAATGTGTAGATATGCCGCCGTTGGCACATCTGGGGGGGCTGAACCATCCGAGGCGGTGGCAGTGTTTGCACACAAACTTGCCAGCCCCGCGTCCGGCTTAGAAACGACCATGCCTTGAAAAAGCTTGGAGAAAGGGCCAGAAAAAAGGCGAGAGTATAATCTGAGTGGGTAGTTTCGGCTTGGTCTAACCGGGCAAAGGCCGACAGTTATATATGAATACCATCATTGTTCTGATTTTTATCCTAGCAGGGGCAGGCGTGGGGTTCCATGGCGTGGACCTGCTGCCCAGTGGCACCCTGGACCAGGTAACCAACCTCGTAGGGCTGCACTGGGTGATGCTGGGCTTCGGTAGCATTATCGGTCTTGCGGTCGGCATGTTGGCCCATTCCGCTTACCGTCGCCTAGAAGCAGAGGTCCGCTCGATGCCCACTGAGCAACTGCTCAGCCGCTGCATTGGACTAGTCGTCGGGCTGCTGGTCGCCAACTTGCTGCTCGCGCCGATTTTCTTGTTACCCATCCCCCGAGAGCTGGCGTTTATTAAGCCTCTGGCCGCGATCCTGGGCAGTGTCATGTTCGCCTATTCCGGCATGAACCTCTCTGACACCCACGGACACGCCTTGCTGCGCCTGGTAAACCCTCACAGTGTCGAAACTAGCCTGCTAGCAGAGGGCACGCTTAAGCCCGCCAGCGCCAAGATCCTCGACACCAGCACAATCATCGACGGGCGCATCGAAGACCTGCTCGCCACCGACTTCGTCGAAGGCCAGATTCTGGTGCCCCAGTTCGTGCTGCTGGAGTTGCAACTGCTCTCCGACAGCGCCAACGACCAGAAGCGCATCCGAGGCCGCCGCGGCCTCGACATCCTCAAGCGAACCAAAGAAACCTACCCCCAGCGCGTCCTGATCCACCCCGCCAACTACGAGGATGTGACCACCGTAGACGCCAAGCTGGTGCGCCTCGCCCAAGAGATCAACGGTACTCTGATCACCAACGACTACAACCTCAACAAAGTCGCTAGCCTCCAGCAGATCACGGTTCTCAACATCAACGACCTAGCCCAAGCGCTGCGCCCTGTCTACCGACCCGGCGACAGTCTGGCACTGAAGATCCTCAAAGAGGGCAAAGAGCCCGCTCAGGGCATTGGCTACTTAGAAGACGGCACCATGGTAGTGGTCGAAGAAGGGCAAGCGCACTTGGGCGGCGAAGTGCGCGTGGTGGTGACCAGCGCCCTGCAAACCTCCGCAGGTCGGATGATCTTTGCCCGTCCTCAGGCTCATGCAGCGGTGTAGACGGGTTTTTTAGTTCAGGTTGATTCCGTAGTTCCGGTTGCCCTAGCTAGCCCGATTAAGGCTTGCGGCTGGTCTGGTTCTGGACCCAAAAGGCAGAGATCAGCAAGCAGGCAATGCCAATGTTAATCGAGACATCCGCCAGGTTGAAAATCCAGGGAAAGTGAATGGGCCGAAAATCTAGAAAATCGATCACCTCACCGCTGGTAAACCGGTCGAGGCCATTGCCTAAGGCCCCGCCGAGCACGCAGCCGCAGCCCACCTGATCCCAGGGGTTCAACCGGCTGCGCAGAGCCACGACGATTAGCCCCAAACTGACCAGCAGCGACACCCAACGCAGCCAATCGCTGCCATTGGCAAACAGGCCCAGCGCTGCGCCGTCGTTGGTTACATAGGTCAGCTGAAAGACCCCAGGCAGCACCGGCAGACTTTGCTCCAGCTCAAGCTGCTGCACTACCCAGCGCTTGCTAATCTGGTCGGCAGCCAGGCAGAACAGCGCTGCAATCCAAAAGCCTAGGTTCTTGATCAATCTCTCACCCTCTCCCCAACCCAGCTCACGAAAACATCAGACGCCGACAGGTCAGGCTCAGCACTGCCACCGCACAGACCACAATCAACTGTCCCGGCAACGGGTGCAGTGAGTACTGCACCAGCTCCAGCCAAAACCGCTGCGCATTCAGCTGCACCAGCAGCAGCAGGCCCAGATAGAGCAGACCACACAAATGAATGAATAACAAACCCACCAGACAGCTCAGGCTCAGCGCTTCCAGACTGGAGGGACGCCGGAAGGCCAGCAGGCCACAAAACCACGCCCCCGGCACAAACCCCAGCACGTAGCCAAAGGTCGGCTCAGCCAGGTAGCGCCAGCCTCCACCCTGCGCGAACACCTGAAAGCCCAACAGTCCCAACACAACATAGGCAACCTGAGACAGCACAGCAGCATTGCGCCCCCCCAGACAGCCGATCGCGAGCACCGCGCCCACCTGATAGGTCACTCCCAGCGACTGAGCCCGCAGACCATCGCTGAACCAGAGCCAAGGCGCATTTGGGAAAGACACCTCCAAGAAGGTGCCGCCGATCGTGAGCAGCAAGCCCACGATTGCCCACATTAGCTCCGTCGGGGTCAGCACCGGCGAGCAGAATGAGTTGGGGCAGACGACACTTTCACCACAGGTGATCCTCGTAACAGGGCCAGACAGAAAGTCAGGCTCTCCAGTCTAAAACAGATTGAAGGAGCTGCGGAGTGACCGCATTTTATCACTCCACAACTCCTCTGCTGGCAGACGGCTCTGGTCCGCTAGGGTTTGGCCTTAGGGCACAAACGTGGAAATAAACGCGTCTTTGCCGCCGCCTGGGTTAGCCTGAACTGGGCTCACTGTGAGCATGCCGCCCTGGCTGGTCGAGATGACTGCGGCGGTTCCGGACACGGCGGCGATCCCTCGCACAGTCGTAGACGAAGCGGCACTGCCAGTCCAAGCCGTCCAGAGTTTGCGCGTGCGGAAATCGGGGGAGACCACCAGCAGAAACCCGTCGCCGCCTGCGTAGGTTCCCAAGCGCTTGCCCGAGATCGTGAGCTGATCGCGATTGGCCAGATAAGCTGCGCTGATACCGCCGATGTAAACATTGCCGCTTTGATCGGCGGTGATCGCGCTGGGGCGGATGGTGTTGCCCTTGCCACTGCTCAACCGCGGCAGCACGAACTGGCCCTTCTGAATCAAACCCGACAAGTTGAATCGGGCGTAGTAGGTGATGTGATTCGAGGACGTGTTGAAGGGATTGTGGTACTGGTCGCTCAGGACGTTCGGCGCACTTTGATTGTTGCTGAAGTTGGGGTTGTAGCGATAGATGCTGTTGCCACCAGCACTCTCGCCTGCGAAGTACAACTGATTATCGCGCCCCAGGGCTAGGCGAATGCCGCGCGTATCAGCACAGGAACTGCCTCGGGAGGCCGCCTGAGACTGGCTCCAGTCGTACGCCGTCCACTTGAGTTTGCCGGTGTAGTCGTAGGCGCGAATAAACGCGACTTGCAGTTGGCTGCAAGCTCCGCCATCCTTCTGCGTGAAGCCGGTCACGATCACCGAGCGGTTGCTGCCATCGATCACCAGGTCTTCGATCGAACTGCCACTCGGCGTAAACTGACCGACCTGTTGGCCGGTCCCGGTGAACACGGTGATTTTCTTGTTGAATAAAGTCGCAACGCCGCCCAGGGAACTGACCGCCACCCGGCGACCGTTACTGGCTGTCGCACCGCCGCCCGAGCCCAGATTTTTCGTCCACAAACGCTGCTTGCCATCGCGGCTCAGAAGCGAGAGGCCAAAATCGCCGACCACCGCGATCTTGCCGTCGCTACGGTTGATGTCGAGGTCATCGACTGATCCCCCCACCCGAGTCACCGATAAAACATTGCGCCCGGTGAAATCGGTGCGAATCACAGCCCCATTGCCCCCCGGCAAGTTGTAGGGGGTTTTGCCAAGGTTCGTACCCGCAATCGTGCCGCCGAACACCACCGTTCGGTCTGGCGCGATCTCGACAGCAGAACCGGCGTCATCGCCACTACCGCCAAGATAGGACGCGGAACAGACGGTCAAGTTGGTGCTGTTGGTGCCCGCGTTCGAGCAAGCAGACTGAGACTGACTAGAAGTCGCGCTAGAGGTTAAAGCTAAGCCCGCTAGGCCCAGCAACAGCGCCCCATGAACAAAACGGTTCTGGCTGATCGCCAGAACGTTTTGCCGACCGCACGGATTTTTGTCCCTCATGCGTCCCTGGAGCTTGGTAGAAGATGCACCGGAAGCGTTCTTGCCCGAAGTCAGCGACCGAATCGCGACTAAGGCGGGAATCAGATTCCGGGTTAAAGACATTGTGAAAATCCTGTGAACGGACGTCCCTATTGTTGGCAGACTGCCCCAGGTTCCCTGCGATCTCGATCACAGAAAATGAAAGAGAATAAGAGCAAGACCACGAACGTACGTTTCTGAACGAGCCTTTAGGAAATTGGCTTCCTGTTTTTCCGGATTTGGCTCTAAAACAGCTGATTTAGTTTAAATTTGGCAAACTCTGAGCCAACGCATAACCACTGCTAATTGGTCATACCAAGCTCAGTCACAGAATCCGGAGGCGAGTGTTCGTCGCACAGAGCCCGCCACAGACTCCTGGGTTGTGATTAACCCTCGAGTCAGCAGCAGGCTGCTTGTGAGCTAGCCGATAAGCCACTCAGCCCTTCGGTTGCGAGCAAAAGTTGTCAGCGCTCAGGAACCGCTTCTGGAGACTTCGTGAGAAGTTTCGGGAAAGCGGTTTAGGACGTACCAGAAAATTGTCGCGTTGATGGCGAATAGGGCCAGCTTAGGCCAGGTTGCGGCTCGCAACAGTTCCCACACTTCCACAGGCAAACTGAGGCCCACCGCAACCAGCAATAGCCAACGCACCCAAGTCCGCCCTTGCCACAGGCCGATCGCCTCGATCAGGCTCAGTAGCGCATACAAACCCGCCGCGACCGAACCGAACAGCAGCGTGTGGGGGCTAATCTGTGCAATGTGAACCAGCAGCCAGGTGACAACAACCTGATGGCTCTCTAAGGGGTATTCCTCCAGGAGCATCGCGGCTTGACGGATCGCACCGTGGTGGATGCGCGCCAACAGCAGAACCACGGAGGTGCTAGCGAGCAGCAGAGACTGCACAGCCTTGTAAGCGATCAGGATCAGCAGTCCAGGCGGTCGGGAAGACTCAGACTCCATCGCCTGAACTTGGGCAATCCGGTTGTGAGAAGTAGTGTCGAGTTCGGTCAAGGACAAAACTCCCCGTGCTGACAGTCAACTCCCTCAGTGTAGGGCTTCTGTCGGCGCTTACTCAGCAGTCGCCGGGTAGAGACTTTAAGGCGAGGCAGGAGCCGACGGGGTCAGATCTAAACTAGGTGGGGTGTACAGCCCCGAGCCATCGTCGGGCAGAGGTTGCTCCAGCCCAGGGGTCGCAGTGCTGGCGGGGCGATTGGTTGTCGCCGGTGGGTTTGTCGCCAGGGCAACTCGACTGCCGCCAACCGCCCTCAACACGTCCAGGGCCGAGATTACTTGCTGGTAGCTCAGGGTTCGGTCAGCGTTGAGCAAGATCATGCCCTGGGGGTTGATGGTCAGGTAGTCCAGCAATTCTCGCACTAGTTCCGTCTGTGACACTGCCTGTCGGTCGATGTACAGACGCCCGCTTGGGTCCAAGCTCACAACTAGCGTCTTTTGGGTTTGGCTGGCAGCAGTACGCGCTTGCGGCAGGCGCACATTGATAGCCTGCTGACGGGTCATTGTCGCCGCCGCCAACAGGAAAAAAGTCAGGATGCAGAAGATGACGTCAATCAGCGGAATCAGCTCGATACGGGCGTCATCCGTAGGAGCCATGGGCAAATTGATCTTCATCGGTTCTGTTTCTCCTTCTCAAGGCTGCGCCACTCTGGGCCATGAGCCTGCTGCCATTGCTGCCGATAGAGCAATTCCAGTTCATTGCCCGCCTTGCGGAACACCTTAATCTGATTGAACAACAATCCCTGGAACAGCCGATGGAACGCCAGGGTGCCAATCGCAATGATCAAGCCGGTTGCGGTGGTGATCAAGGCTTCAGAAATGCCCAAGGTCACACCGCTGGAAGCTTCGGTTCCCAGGTCTACCAACTGGATCGACCCCAAAGAGGTGATCAGCCCCAGCACCGTCCCCAGCAGGCCCAACAAAGGGGACATGGCAATGATCGCTTCCAACAACTTTTCGCTGCGGCGCATCGCCCCCAGTTCATCCTCTGCCGCGCTCTCCAATGCCAGGCTGAACACTTCGGGGTCAGGCGGCGGCTCTAGCTTGATCGGGGCCAACAGGAAACGCCCCATCGGCTGGTTTTGAAACTGGCGGGCGATTTTGGCCGCCGCGCTCCAGTCGCGACGGGCCGCCTCTAGCACCCGGCCCATGACCTGCCCTTCGTTGAGCAGCAGGTTGAACCAGAACCAAAGGCGCTCCACGATTGAGGCCAGAGCCAGAATTGATAAAACCAGTAGGGGCCACATTGCCGGGCCGCCCTTGGTAAACAGTTCACCCATGCTCTTGCAGAAACTCTCCCTAGTACGCTGGATTGCGAGCTGGCTTTGGATACACCCCCAGCCACAACGTTCCCTGACCATCATAAGTGCCAAGGCCACGCGCTCGATCCGGACACTTCAGCGGTCCAGTCGGTACTGTCTAGCAATGTAGTAGAAGTATGGCTGGTAAGCATCGAATTGGGCCTGTGGGGCCTGGGCCAACAGCTCGTACCGCGTGCCATCGCGCTGGATGGTCAAGCTTAGCCTGACAGCCTGCCCATCTGACTCCTGTCGCAGATAGCCCCGCACCCCCTGAACCGTCGCGAAATTGGGCGGTGGCAAAGCTTCGACCTCGGCAGCCATCAAGAAGGCCCAGCCCTGGACTCGCACCTGGGAGTTCTGCGGGTTCACCAAGACCTGCCCGTCGTTATTGCTGGGCGCTTCCGGCACCTGCCAATGGCTGGGGTAAGGGAATGAGAAGCCGTAGCGCTGGTTCTGGTAGGTCACCCAGGTCGGCGACTGGACGCTCGGCGGCGCACAACCCAGCAAGGACATCAGACCGATTGTGACCAGGAAGCTACTTTTCACAGCGGTTCTAAGCCACGGCCAGGGGATACACCCTTGCCCCAAATAACCCAGAAGCTGGCGACAGGATTCGAACCTGCGACCGGCTGATTACAAATCAGCTGCTCTACCAACTGAGCTACGCCAGCCTGGCTCTCCCAATCAATATAGCCTAGCGGTTGTACGCCAAACCCGGCAGGCACAGGGCAAGGGAGGCTATGGACAGAGAACCCCCAATTTGCGGGCTCGCAGTAGATTGCGACAGACGACATTGGTCGAATTCTGCGACTCTACAGCTGCTGGGACCGGAGCCGGGACAATGTTTTCGCGGGCTGGCGCGGCTAGCGCCGGTTGAGGGGCAACGCCGCCTACCGGTAAAGGCTCCTGCTTCGGCTCTGGCAGGGGTGGTTTGGCGCGAACCGAAGGACGGGGCCTAGCGGTCGGACGAGATCCAGCCCTCGCAGGCTGGGGGATTGATCTGACCTGAGTTGCAGCAGCCGGTTGCGCACTGGCGGTCTGGATCAACGGCTCTACCTGGTTTTGCCAGTACGGCGTGGTCACCTGAGTGGCTTCGCGCAGGGCCATCTGCCAATTTTTGGCCTCTAGGGCGGCTTGAGCGGCGTCGAAGTGACGCTGATTGGCTCGCCACTCAATCTGCCAGCTAGACAGGGCCTCCTGCGCTTTCGAGTCGGCAGGATTGATCGCTAGCAGTTCCTGAGCAGTCGTCAGGGCCTCGGCTAACTGGCCCGCTTGCTGATATTGCTGTCTGGCCAGTTCCAGCATGATTGCGGACCACTGGTCGACCAGCTGCTGTGCTTCTGGATAAGACGGCGTATTGGCCGGGATGTTGAGTGCGGCGAGGATGGCTGCTTTGAAATTGCGCTGCTCGGCCCACTGTTTGGCCTGCGCCAGGTGACACTCGTTTTGCAGATCCTGCGCGGCACTATGCAGGGAGGAACGCTCAGGAATCGTCGCCGCCTGACTCACACACTGCTGATAATTACCTGCGGCTTTGAGCTGTTCGACTTGTCTCAACGCCAGCCGCAGGGATTGGTCCGCCTGACCTCGGCTGTAGGCATACATCACGCCAATACCGGCTAGGCCCAGCACCGCCACAGCCCCGACTAGCCAGTAAGCCGGTTTAAAGCCTTTGGGGCGGGCCACCGGTTCAGCCAAGGTGGCTGGCTGATTCGGTGGAGCGACCGCTTGAGCCGCAACTGACTCGGAGAGCGTTACTAGTGGCGCAGGCTGGGATACCGCTGGCTGAGTAGGCGCTAGGCTGGGCGGCTCTGGGGACAGCGGCGCAGAAGCCGGTTCAGGCTGGGGCGGCTCTGGTTCGGGTGCCACTGCCACTGTCTGTTCTGAGGGGGAGAGTAGTGGCTGCAGGTCGCGAAGGGCTTCGGCGGCAGACTGGTAGCGATTGAGGAGATTCGCGCGCACCAGCTTCGTGAGCACCGCAGCCAACGTAGGGCTGACCCGAACCTGTTGGGTCCAGAGGATCTCACCGGTTTCTGCGTTCTCCTGAAATTGTTGGGGGCTCAGCCCAGTGAGCGCCTGGATGCCAATGATGCCCAAGTCGTAGAGGTCACTGCTGGGCTGCAGCTGATGTTCTCCTGGCTGCTCAGTTGGGGAGCCGAGCGGCGTTGCCGCCCCGAAATCAGTCAGGCAAAAGCTGTTGTCGTGGCGGCGGATGATCTGTTCGGGCTTGAGGTCGCCGTGGACTACGCCTTGGCGATGCGCGAACTCCAGAATGCCCAAGACACCGCTCAGGAGTTTGACCACCCGGTTCTCTCCCCAACGATGCCTCGGCGACAGTTCCGCGCTCAGGGGCAGACCGGCCATAAACGCTTCGACCAGATAGAACGTCTGGTCTTCCTCAAAGGCGGTCCAGAGGCGAGGAATCTGCGGGTGGCAGCCCAGGCGTTCCAAGATCGCCACCTGCTGACGGAATATCGCCCTGGCGGTTTCTAGGGCCTCGGGGCGGTTATTGGTGGGTTTCAACTGTTTGATAACGCAGCGGGGGCTGTCAGGCTGCTGGGCATCTTCCGCGATGTAGGTGTGACCGAAGCGGCCAGGGCCTAGGCTACGAATGATCCGGTAACGCTGTGCCACCAAGCTGTCGTCGCGCCGGTCGCGTAACTTGCCCAGCATTCTCCGATTCCCCAAACGTGAGCATCCCTACCGTACAATCTACAGCCTGCGGATCAGCCTGTTTTGTACGGCAAGGATCTCCTCCCAGGCGGGTGGCAGGGGGTTAGCCGGGAAGCTCGCAATGCACCCAATGTTTCTGTTCATCTTTAAAATACCTATCTCCCCGCAGCGATTGGCGGCAGCGGTCGAGTTCTGAACGCCACTCGTCGAGGGTTGGGCTCGGTTGCACCAGCTTTTTGCTCGGCTTCCCGAGTATTGAGCTTGGCTGGTTCAGCCTTTGGCCCGGCCTGTCGAGCTGATTGGTCTGCAAGTCGAGTCCTGATCGGCAGCGGCCAAGCCTTTAGCTCAGTCTGCCGAGCCTGGAGCGGCATCGCCCCTGCCTTGCCGCCGTTGCTCCGAGATCTAGCTCCCCTCACTGCCCGTCGCGTAGTGCACCAGTTGCGCCAGTCCTTGGCACAGCTCATCCAAGCCCTGGCGCTTGACTGCCGAGATGAACAAAGCACTGGGGAAACGGTTGCGAGCCCGCTCGATCTCCTCAGGCAGCGCTTGGTCGATTTTATTGAAGGCCAGCAGGCTGGGGCCAGGGATCAGGGGCATGTCGCTGAGCAGGGCTTTGACCGAGTCGATGTGCGCCTCCCAGGTGGGGTGGGAGATATCAACCACGTGCAGCAGAGCATCGGCCTCAGTAACCTCCTCCAGGGTGGCGCGGAAGGCGTTGACCAAGGGCGGCGGCAGTTCGTGGATGAAGCCCACCGTATCAGTGAGCAGGATCGTCGGCCCCTTAGGCAAGCTCAGCCGCCGCGTGGTGGGATCGAGCGTGGCGAACAACTGGTCAGCGGTGTAAACCTCGGCCTTAGTCAGGGTGTTGAGCAAGGTGGACTTGCCCGCATTGGTGTAGCCGACCACCGCCACTGTGGGCACTGACTGATGCTGTCGTTGCTGTCGCAGTCGCGCCCGATGCGCCTGCAGCTGATTGACCTCTTGTTCCAGACGGGTGATGCGACGTTGGATGGCGCGGCGCTCGGTCTCTAGCTTGGTCTCACCGGGGCCGCGGGTGCCGATGCCACCGCCCAGCCGCGACAGCGTCGCGCCGCGCCCACTGAGCCGGGGCATCATGTATTCGAGCTGGGCCAGTTCGACCTGTAGCTTGCCCGCCTGCGACTGAGCGCGCTGAGCGAAGATGTCCAAGATCACCTCGGTGCGGTCCACCACGCGCACGCCGATCTGGGTTTCTAGGTTGCGCACTTGGGCAGGCGAGAGGGGCTGGTCAAACACCACCAGGTTGGCTCCCAAAGTCTGGGCGCTGAGCGCGATCTCCTGAATCTTGCCCTCGCCGACCACCGTCTGCGGATGGACGCGGTCTCGCTTTTGCCGCTGCACGTCCAGCACTTCGCCGCCCGCACTGTCCACTAGGCGCTCTAGTTCGGCGAGCGAGTCCTCAAACTGTCGCTCGTTGCGGCGGTCGGTGAGCAGCGCCACCAAGATCACCCGGTCGGTGTCCTGATCCACCTGCTGGGCGGTGTACTCGCGGCGGAATTCGGCCTCTAACCCCTCGACCAGCGCCAGAAAGTCCTGCTGAGACAGCATGTCTAGGCTTTGCGGCGGCGACACGCTCCAATAGGGGCGGCTTTGCACCGCCTCTTCTTCGCGGCTGGGGATCAGGTGCGCCAGGTAGGTTGCGCTCACGTAGCCGGTTGCACCACCGCCGCGCCGCTCAAAGCCATCGCCCGTGACGCTGAGCAACACCAAGGCGTCCAAGCGCTGTAAGGCCATCGCGGTCAGGGCAGCTTCGCTGGGCTTTTCGTTTTTGAGCTGGGTGGCCAGGCAACGGATGCCGCTCAAGCGCTCGGCCCCATAGCGCGGCAGCTCTAGGGGCGGGATCTGGGTTTGGCGAGGCGTGCCCACGCCCACGCGCAACACCTGCCCGCGACGGTTGATGTAAACACAAACTGGCTGCTGGATCTCATGGCTGATCGCGCCCAGCCGCTGCGCGAACTCACCCGTCAGCAAGCTGTCCCCCGGTAAGCGCTGGCTGTAAAGCCGTTGCAGCGCTTTGAGTTGGCTGGCCTTGAGCCCTGTCAGGTTGCCGTAGATCGTTTCGATAATGAGGTTCCGCTAAGCCAAACCGGCTGCCGCAGTGGACGATGCATTTATCTTAGCGACAACCACTGGCCGCGACCCTTGGACCTCAAAGGAAAGGTCACCCAGCGTACATTTTCAGAGTTGCAGCGTGTACTTCAGAGCTTGCTCCAGAGCGGTGAGAGCGTTGGCAGACAAAGCCCCCAATAGACGCAGCAAGCGCTGTTGGTCTATCACGACAATCTGGTAACACAATGCCACTGAGTCTTGGGCTAAGCCTCCCTCCTGCGCTGGAATCAGAGCAGTCCCCGGCACCTGAGCTCGGCGAAGATTGGTGGTGAGCGGCACCACTACCACCGTGCGAGTGAAGCGCCCAATGGTATCTCGCTGGACAACGATCACGGGACGGACACCTGCCTGCTCAGAACCTCGGCTTGGGTTCAGGTCAGCCAGGTACACTTCACCCCGGCTCAAGCTTGGTCCTCTCGCTGGAGCATGGGCCAGTAATCTTCCAGGACAGCCTCTGCCCAGGCCAGGTCTTCGGCCGCAAATTCTGCTTGCAGCGCAGCAGCATCCGGGTCAGAGATCACCTCCCAGCGCCGACTTTGCTCTCGTTCTCGCAGGTTCAGGGCAAAGCTCAGCACTGCTTTCTGTTGGGCTGGAGGTAGATTTTCGACCACCTGCAGCAATTGGGTCTGGAGCAGACTTCTTGCGTCCATGGGTCAACGTCTCTCCAAAATCTTGCTGAAATTCTAGCGCTCCCGACCCTTGGGCTCAGCGCCTAGCCCTTCAAGCCACTGCCGGATTCGGAGGGGATGATGTAGTGTTGCAGGGCCAGGAACACGGCCAGGGTCGGCAGGATGGAAATCACCGAGCCAGCGGCGATCAGTCGCCAGTCTTCGGAAAAGGCACCAGAGAGATTGGCGACGCCCAGCGGCAGCGTGTAGTACTGCTGCTGGTCGAGCAGGATCAGCGGCCAGAGGAATTCGCCCCAAGAGCCGACAAAGACAAAGATCGCCAGGGTGACCAAGGCCGGGCGCACACTGGGCAGCATCACGTGCCACCAGATTCCCAACTCTGAACAGCCGTCCATGCGGGCGGCCTCTTCGAGCTCTTTGGGCACGCCCTGAAACGCCTGGCGCAGCAAAAAGATGCCAAACGCCGAGGTGATATACGGCAGGATCAGACCCAGGTAGCTGTTGGTCAGCTGCAGTTTCACCGCCAGGATGTACAGCGGAATCATCGTGATCTGAAAGGGGATCATGATCGTGCCGATCACCAGCGCGAACAAGAAATCGCGCCCCCGAAACTCCAGTCGGGCCAAGGGGTAGGCCGCCAGCGAACACAGCAACAGGTTCAGCCCCACAGTCAACACCGCTACCACCGTGCTGTTCCACAGATATTGAGCGAAGGGGTTGTTCTGCCAAACGCGCACATAGTTGCTGACAGTCGGCTGCCCCGGCAACAAGCGCGGCGGGAACTGGAAAATGTTTTCGGCTGGCGACTTGAACGAGGTGCTGACCAACCAGATCAAGGGGATCAGCATCGCTAGCGCCACCATGCCCAGCAGCAGATACAGCTGCCAGCTCGGGCGCAATGCGCCAGGTGCACGGTCGGTTGCAGGAGATGTTGCAGGGGAAAAGTCAGTCACAGGGATGGGCAGGGGATCCATCAGATGCACGTCTCAGGCCAAATCTGTTGTACCAGGCGCTGGGGCTCAGCGAACCTGCCGGTACCATCGCGCCAGAGCGGCGGGGGAAACACCTGCCCAGTAGGACAGGCGCAGAGCTTGCATCAGGGCAACCGTGCGCCAGGGGCCGTTGCGCTGCCAGCGGCGGGCCGAGGTGAGCACCGGCAGATCCAACCAGGCCAGCCGTCCCAGCGGCTTGAGGCGACGCGAGAGTTCCAGGTCTTCCATCAGGGGCTGATCAGGATAGCCACCTACCGCCTCAAAGCCGGAGCGGCGCACGAAGATCGCCATGTCGCCCGTGCAGATACCGGTCAGCCGCGTGCGCCAGTTGCTGCCCCAAGCGATCAGCGGATAGGGCCATTGTCGGACATCCAGGGCCAGGGCAAAGCGTCCGCCGATCACCGTGGCCTCGGCGAGCGCCGCGCGGATGGCGGTGAGTGCCCCCCTGGGCAGGTGGGTGTCGGCGTGCAGAAACAGCAGGATCTCACCCTGG
The DNA here is from genome assembly GCA_031399305.1 of Leptolyngbya sp. SOY_34_metabat_272. Taxonomy (GTDB): domain Bacteria; phylum Cyanobacteriota; class Cyanobacteriia; order FACHB-261; family FACHB-261; genus FACHB-261. The sequence goes on along the minus strand of JANNOU010000162.1, from coordinate 20,730 downwards.
GTCTGGGCGGCTCCCCAGTTCATCTGAGCGGCTCGCCCCCGTTGGGGAGCTTGGCCGCCCTGCAGCTGGATCGCCAGACCTTTCGCCAACTGGTGAGCGATGTTCAGAGTGCCGTCAGTAGAACCGCCATCTGCGACCCACACCTCAAAGGGACCGCTCTGCACCACTAGCGCCCTGAGCGCCCCCGGCAGGCTAAGCGCTTCTTGATAGGTGGGAATGACAATCGAGATTAAATCCTGCATCTCAGGCCAGTGACTCCACGCGCCGCATATTGCTCAGGCTCAGCCCGTTGTATCGCCCAACGTCGCGCACCATGCCCCCAACCGCTGGCAGACTCCAGGCAACCGTCGGGTGGTTTGCCGCAAGCCCTCGCCGGTGCGCCACAGGGGCTAGCCAGTGCGCGGCAACAGCTCGCCGCCTCCCCGCAAGCGCTCGCCGGTCTGCCACAGGGGCTCGCCAGTGCAGCACAGGCATTCGCCGGATTGCTGCAGGGACTCGCCGGTCTGCCGCAGGGGCTGGGAGCTGCGGCCCTAGTCCAGCTCCACCCGGCGAATGCCCCGGCGCTTTTGCTCAGCCTCGGCGGCAATCCTTAGGTGTTCGTAGAGCTGGCGCACATCCAGCGGCAGGCGTTGCAGGGTCACAATCGGCAGGGTCGTGTCATTGGTGAACAGGGTCAGGTTGCCCGTGCCCAGCAGCCGCTGTCCGAAGGGAATCGAGGCGGAGTAGTCTTCAATGCGGAATAGCTCTACCGTCTCAAAGTGGCGCGAGAATAGCCCCTGCTCCACCACAAGGCGCTGAGTCGTGATCTTATATCGAGTACTTTTTGCCTGAATGTAATAGACCAGCCAGGCTAGTCCCAGCGTGATAATCGTCAAGCACAGTCGGTCCAACGTGCCCAGGACTGCCGGGGAGCCCTCGAAAATCAACGTCTCGCCGTCACTTAGCATTCTGGTGAGGGTGGTCAAAACAACTATATTTTCGAGTAGCATAGCAGCAACGAATACAGGAATCCTCACATTGTTTGTGGCTTGGGTCCTCTCTCCTTTTTGTTGCCCCGCTTGTCTCGAGACGCGTCGGCGATGCTGACGGTCGTGCTTGTCCTAAATGCCCTGCTCACCCTGATCTGCCTGCTCTCCGCCTGGCAAGTCTGGAAGCTGCGGCGCACGCTGCGCAAAGTGGCTGACACCCTGAGCCGGGTGGAGCGCAGCACCCACAACTTGCTGCACGGCGCGCCTGAGGCCATCCTCAAAGGCCAGATGGGCACCGCCCAGCTGCGAGAGCGTTATGCCAAGCTCGCGCCCCAGCTCCAGCAGGCCCAACTGGCACTGCGCCTGGTCAGCTGGGGCGGCAGTGCGCTCAAGCCGACCAAGCGCCGACCGCGTTCTTGAACCGGAGAAACTGAGTCAGGACGCGGAGCGGGATAGTCAGCCAGAGCAAACGAGGAAAACGCACACTATGTCAGACAACCGTAGCGGCTTTTGGACGGGGTTATTTCTGGGCGGAGTGATAGGGGCTGTAGCAGGCGTACTAGCGGCTCCGCGTCCGGGCCGCGAGACCCGTCGCCTACTGAAAAAGTCTGCCGATGCCCTACCGGAGATCGCCGAGGACTTTAGCAGCAGTGTGCAGTATCAGGCAGACCGACTCAGCGAATCCGCCAAAGGGCAATGGCAAGGGACCCTAGAGCGACTGCGCGAAGCCGTGAATGTTGGGGTCGAAGTCGGAGCCCAACAGCGCCGCGAGCTCAAGCAGCGCGATCTCAATACGTCGCACGAGAGCGGCGCGCCGCTGCCGGATGCAGACCTGCCGTCTGAGCCGCCGCCTTCAGAATCTTTGTAGGTAGCCTGGACGCGAGCCTGTGAGCGAACCGATCTTCTGGTTGGGCCTGTCGATTTTGTTGGTAGCGGTCAGTCTGGCTGCGGTGTTGATCGCCGCCCTGCCTGCCCTTCAGGAGTTGGCCCGTGCGGCCCGCAGCGCCGAAAAGCTGTTCGACACGCTCAGCCGCGAGTTGCCGCCCACCCTAGAGGCAATCCGGCTCACAGGTCTGGAGATCAGCGACCTCACCGACGATGTGGCCGATGGCGTGCAGAGCGCCTCCCAGATAGTCAAACAGGTAGAGGGCACGGTCAGCGGCGCTCGCCAGCAGGTGCGCGAGGCCCAAATTACTAGCCGCAGCGCCTGGACTGGCGTCCAAGCCGCCTGGAAGACCTTCCGGCGTCCCACCGCAGCACTACCCGCCGCAGTTGAGCCGCAGGCTGAGGCCGCGCCGTCGCCCGCCGCCCCACCCGCCGCCAGCGAATCCCACCTCGAGCCGGTTCCCGACCGGCTCGACGACCATCCTTAGGGAGCTTGCCTTCTGCCTTTTGAGCCTAAGCCCATGCCACGCCTGTTCAGGATGTTTCGACCGCTACGACCTCTGGTGCTCGGTCTGTTGTGTCTGACCTTGAGCCTGAGCTTGGCGGCTTGCGCTAGCTCGCCGGTCAAGCCGCCGCCTCAGCTGTTGCTGTCGTCGATTTCTGACCCGAAGACGTTTAACTGTGTGATCGCTAATGATTCGGCCAGCAGCGAAGTCTGTGGCTTTCTCTACGAAGGGCTGCTCACCCTGAACGGCACCACAGGCGATCTAGAGCCGCAACTAGCCGAAAGTTGGCAGGTGCTCGATAACGGTCAGCGCATCGTCTTCAAGCTGCGGCCAGGCCTGAAATGGTCAGACGGGCAGCCCCTGAGCGCAGACGATGTAGAGTTCACCTTTCGCGAGCTGTACTTCAACGAGCGGGTGCCGTCGGGGACGCGCGATGTGCTGCGCGTCGGCGATGCCGGCAGCTTGCCCGAGGTGCGCAAGCTGGACGAGCTGCGGGTGGAATTCCGTCTGCCCGAGCCCTTTTCGCCGTTTTTGAGGATCATGGGGGTTAGCATTCTGCCCGCTCACATTCTGCGCCCCACCGTGACCAAGCAGGGGCCGGATGGCACGCCCCACTTCAACACCACTTGGGGCATCGACGCTGATGTCACCCAGATCGTCAGTAATGGCGCTTACACCTTGGCCGAGTACCGGCCCGCAGAGCGCATCGCCTTTGTGCGCAACCCCCACTACCGCAAGTCGGGGCAGCCCTACATCGAGCGCGTGGTCCTAAACATTGTGGAGTCTCAGGACACCTCGCTGTTGCAGTTCCGCTCTCGGGATCTGGATCTGCTGGATTTGCGCGCCGAGGACTTCCAGTTGCTCAAGCGCGAGGAGCAACGAGATGACTTCAAGGTCTACGACCTGGGACCCGCTTCCAGCCGATTCTTCTTGATGTTTAACCAGAGCCAGGGCCGCAGTCCCAAGACCAATCAGCCGTTTGTCAATCCGGTGCACTCGCGGTGGTTCAATGACGTGGTGTTCCGCCGGGCTGTCGCTTACGCCATTGATCGGCAGGCGATTATTAACAACGTGTTTCGCGGCTTGGGGCAACCGCAGAATTCACCGATCAATGTCCAGAGCCCTTTTTACCTATCGCCGCAACAGGGTCTGACGGTCTACGATTACAACCCCCAGAAGGCCAAAGAATTGCTCTTGCAGGCAGGCTATCGCTACAACAGCCAAAACCAGCTGCTGGATGCCGAGGGCCATCCGGTGCGCTTCACGCTTAGCACCAACGCGGGCAACAAACAACGAGAAGCCACCGGCACGTTGATCCAGAATGACCTGGCTCAAATCGGGATCCAGGTGGATTTTGTGCCCCTAGAGTTTTCGCTGCTGGTGGGCAAGCTCACCAACACCCGCAATTGGGAAGCGATTATCTTGAGTCTGGCGGGCGGCACGGCCGATCCCAACAATGGCTCTAATACCTGGCGCAGCACGGGTTCGCTGCACGCGTTTAATCAGGGACCTCAGCCCGGCGAGGCTCCGCTGCCGGGGCGAGTGGTCACCGATTGGGAGCGGCGCATCGATCAGCTGTTCATCGCGGGGACTCGCGAGTTCGACCTCACTAAACGCCAAGCCATTTACAACGAATTTCAGCACATTGCTCAGGAACAGCTCCCGTTCATTCATCTGGTCAATCCTCTGTCGTTGAGTGCGGCTCGCAATCGTCTAGAAAATTTGCGCGTCGGCGTTCTGGGCAGCCTGCTGTGGAATTTGGAAGAACTGCGCTTGGGTGAGTAGTGGGTCGGGGCAGGCGTCGCCCGGTCTGTGAGGTGAGTTGCAAGGCTCGCCAAGCTTGCCGCAACTCCGGGGAGGATTCCCACAACCTGCGTGAGAACGGCTGCAACTCCACGGCAGATCTCTACAACTCCATGGCGGATGCCTACAGCTCCATGGGGCATGCCTACAACTCCACGGGGCATGCCTACAGCTCCACGGCAGATGCCTGCAACTCCAAGGGGCATGCCTGCAACTTTGGGGAGGGCTTATGATAACTGCTATGTGGACTCCTGCGCCCCTTTCGGGAATTGCGGCAATCCCTGCAAGCCGTATCGCAGTGCCGGTGAATGACCTGCCGCGCCCAGGTGCCCACCCGAGTCTCCAGCAAAGGCTCATCGATCAAGCGCCATAACGGCTGGAGACAAGCGCTGCTTCTCGGCATTCGCGGATTGAGGTGCTCCATGCTCGCGCCAAGCTGCCTTCACATCCTGTTCACAGCCGCTCGGCAACGGCTGACTCTGATCGTGCTCTCGGTCTGTCTCAGCGTCTGTCTGAGTCTGGCGGCCTGCGCCCGCTCGCCTGCAGCGCCACCCTCACAATTGCTGCTGTATTACCTTTCGGATCCCAAGTCGTTCAACTGCGGCATTCCCAACGACCTGGATACGCAAAAGCTCTGCGGCAACCTGTACGAGGGACTGGTCACCGTCAACGGCGTCACCCTGGAGATCGAACCAGCACTCGCAGAAACCTGGCAAGTACGCAACAACGGTCAGCAGATCGTCTTTCAGCTGCGCCAGGGCTTGGTGTGGTCGGATGGGCAGCCACTCAACGCTGACGATGTGCTGTTCACCTTCCGCGATGTGTTGTTTAACGAGAAAATCCCAGCGCCCTATCGCGATTCTCTGCGCATCGGTGAGGCTGGCGTGTTCCCGAAGGTGCGCAAACTGGACGATTTGCGCGTGGCGTTCGACTTGCCAGAGCCCTTCGCGCCATTTCTCAGCTCGGTTGGCGTGCCGATCCTGCCTCGCCACGCGCTGGAGCAGACGCTGAGCGCCGATACCGCCAATGGCCCGCCCCGCTTCCTCAACACCTGGGGCATTGACACTGACGTCACGCAAATCGTGAGCTCGGGGGCTTACCAGCTGGCAGAATACCGTCCCGCCGAGCGCATCACCTTAGTACGCAATCCTAATTATCGTAAAAGAGGCAAGCCTTATATTGGGCGAGTAATTTTAAATATTGTGGACTCTACTGACACCTCTTTATTGCAGTTTCGTTCGCGCGATTTAGATGTACTAGCACCACTACAACCCGAGTTTTTCCAACTGCTCAAGCGCGAAGAGCAGCGCGATGGCTTCAAGATTTACAACGCCGGGCCAGATTCCAGCTCTGTATTTCTCGCCTTCAATCAGAATCGCGGTCGCAGTGCTAAAACGAACCAGCCGTTCGTAAACCCCATCCGCTCCGCCTGGTTCAATGACTTGGCCTTCCGCCGGGCGGTGACCTACGCGATCAACCGGCCTGCCATGATCAACAACGTCTACCGGGGCTTGGGTAGCCTCCAGCATTCGCAGGAGTCTGAGCAAAGCCCCTTCTATCTCTCGCCCCAGCAGGGCCTGCGCACCTACGATTACGACCTCGACCAGGCCAAGGCACTGCTCCAGACAGCGGGTTACACCTTTAACGCCCAGGGGCAACTGCAAGACGCCAAGGGCAACGCCATCCGCTTCACACTCATCACCAATGCAGGCAACAAGACGCGCGAGGCGATCGGCGATCAGATCCAGAACGACCTAGCGCAACTTGGCATTCAGGTAGATTTCGTGCCCATCGACTGGAACCGGCTAATCGGCAAACTCGACAACAGCCGCGACTGGGAAGCAGTCGTCATGGGCCTCGGCGGCGGTGGCATCGAACCGAATAGTGGTGCCAATATCTGGCGCAGCGACGGCTCGCTCCACCTGTTCAATCAGGGGTCCCTGCCCGGCCAGCCGCCCCAGACGGGCCGCGTGGTCACTGACTGGGAGCAACGGCTGGACCAGTTGTTCATCACCGGAGCCCGCGAACTCGACCCCGCAAAGCGCCAAGCGATCTATGCCGAGTACCAGCGCATCGTGCAAGACCAGCTCCCCTTTAGCTTCTTGGTGCGACGCTTCCTGCTCGGTGCAGTGCGCAATCGGGTCGAAGCGGTTCATCCCAGCGTAATCACGGGCTTCCTGTGGAACCTAGAAGACCTGCGCCTGCGTGAGCCGTAAAGCTGCGCAACCGCCGGAGAGACCCGATTGTGAGGATTTTGTGAGCCAGACTCGACGGTTCCGGAGTGTTAAGGTAAGATACTGACAGAGGCTTTAATGTGCATCTGCCAAGCCGCATCTACCAATCAATTGACTCGAAATGCGTCAATGGAATCGATGGACTACGTAAGGGTCGTCTGCCGTCCATTTTGGGGCAAATCATTGGGGCCTCCGTGTGAATCAGGGCATTTTTAACGCTTGACACAATACTTGAACAGCGTAGTCTCGGGGGTATTGGCTAATCCTACTCCCGAGATTTTTAGTATGCACCTAATGACACCTAATGCCTCCGTCATGCACCAGTCCAGATTGAGCAGCAGTCTGAAGACCGGTGCTACCAGCACTGGTCAGCCGCACTAAATTCACTGGAGTCACAGGAAACAGTGGTATTGTAGGGCCAATGAGGAATCTCGATTGGTGCTATCGAGTGCTGGAGCTGGAGCTTGGGGCGTCTCTAGAGGAGGTGAACCAAGCCTACAAGGATCTGGCGTTCGTCTGGCACCCAGACCGTATCCCCAACGACAATACTCGACTGCGACAAAAGGCACACGAGAAACTAAAGGCGCTCAACCAGGCCCGCGACCAACTGCGATCCAGCCGTGCCGACACCCGCCCCCAGCCTCAAGCTCGACCCCAATCTGCGCAGCCGCACTCCCACCAGCCGCCGCCTCGACCCTATTATCCACCCCCCCCGCCCCCCAGGCCGCAGCCTCCCGACTTGAGCGGGACCGATCTTCAGGGCGCAAACCTCAAGGAAAAAGACCTGGCGGGACGAAATTTGAGCCGGGCCAATCTTAGCGAGGCCAACCTCAGCGATGCGTTCTTGCATCAAATTAATTTGAGCGGCGCAAATCTGTGGCGAGCCAATTTGTTTAGAGCTAACTTATTTCAGGCGAACCTGAGCAACGCCAATTTGCGCGAGGCGAATCTGCTGGGTGCGGATTTGAGCGGGGCTAACTTGAGTGGCGCTGATTTAAGCGGAGCCCGAGTTGGTTTTCCAGATCGCCTGATGGTGAAGCTCACTGGGGCAAACCTGCGGGGAACGATTATGCCCGACGGCAGGATCCACGATTAATGCTTTTTGGCCTCCATCCAGAGGCATCCATCTCCTTAAAAATCGTTGACTGACTGTGAATCCCACCCGTCGAGTTACCTCTTCAGAGGGGTCTTTCCCCATCCCTATCAAAAGAGTGAGGGAAACCACAATTCTCCTTTCCACCATGTGGATAGAGCTTGAAATTTGGAGGCGATTAACATGGCTCTTGGTGACTACAGACGAGCAGTTGGTATCTTCCCAACTCGCGAGCAGGCGGAGCGAGCAGTTACAGAACTACGAACAGCTGGCTTCGAAGCGGATGACATCTCGGTGGTTGCCCGCGACCAAAACCCAGTTGCAGGTGCTGACGCACAGACCAAGGTTGGCGAGGGGGCCAGCACAGGTGCAACAGCTGGCGGTGTCCTAGGCGGTTTGACCGGCCTGCTGGTGGGCATTGGTGCGCTGGCTATCCCTGGCATCGGCCCCGTGATCACCGCAGGAGCTTTGGGGACTGCGTTGGCGACAACCGCAGCAGGCGCTGGCATCGGCGCGGCAGCAGGTGGCTTGGTGGGCGCGTTGGTTGGCTTGGGTATTCCGGAGGATCGGGCCCGGACCTACCAAAGCCGGATCGAACGGGGTGAGTACCTGGTGATGGCGGAAGGTAGCCGCGCCGAGGTAGATCGAGCCGAGGCAATCTTGCGTCGCGGCGGCATTGAAGACTTCGACATCTACGATGCTCCCGAAGGTAGCTATACCCTCCGCAATGAACGGGTGGATCCGAACCCCCGTGTGAGGGGTTACTAGATCCGCTTGACAGAAGGGCTAGGAGCCAGTTAATGACTGAGCTTCCTAGCCCATCCTGTCTAGCTTTAGAGCATCGCCCTAGAGGCACTCCTTATTTCTGATGGGTGCGTCGTAACAAAGCTAGTCGATTGACCGAATTCAGTGTTAGTGAGGGAAAGATCATGAGCAAGTTGATTCCATTTTTGCTCGGCAGTGCCCTGTTGGTTAGCCTGGCTGCCTGTAGCCCTGCCAGGACCAGTACCAGTGCACCTGACTCGACCGACCGTCAGGGTGAAGTCCCCAGCGTAGAGGACACCCAACAAGCGCAGAACGACGCCAACAGCGAAGTTCGTCAAAAACAAATTGCCTCCGATGAGCGGGCACGCGCGCAGCGAAATCAGGCGGCTGGCAATCCTGCCGAGCGAGCAGATAGTGACCTCGAGAGCCTAGTCCGCAATCAGCTGGAAAAGAATCTCCCCGCGAGCAATTTGACCATTGACGCTGAGGAAGGGGCCGTTACCATTTCAGGGACGGTTACGGACCAGAACCAGCTCAGTCAAGTCGCCCCTCTAGCTCAATCGGTCCAGGGTGTCAAAAGCGTCGATGTTAAAGCGACCGTAGCTTCACCGACCCCATAACCGACCGCACAGGGTTCTCTCCAGATAGGGCTTTACTCTCCTATGATTGCCGCAGATCCTCTGCGGCTTTTTTACGTTCTGTCAATTGCAGTAAAATCTGAGCATGCCGATCTTTCGTGATGGGATAAAAGTAAGCCAGAATAGCGCTCAGAATTAGAGGCAAGATGGGGATAGGGCCGATCATGAATCGGATAGCTGTGAGCGCTGACTCTGGCTGAGTAGGAGTTGGCTGACCTGAAACGGTACTGAGGAAACCGGACCAATCCAGGGCCAAACCCACAAAGAATAGGCCAACCGCTAAGCCCACTTTTTGCAACAGTACTAACAGGCTATAGAAAATGCCCTCTCGCCGCTGCCCAGTCGTCAGCTCATCGAGTTCAATAATGTCGGGCACCATCGACCAGGGGACTAGATAAGCTGTAGAGACTCCCACCCCAGCCACAGCTGCCAACAGTAGCATCAAACCTGTTTGGGCTGGTTGCAAGCTAAATAGACCTGCCTGAGCCAAGATCCAAAAGCCGATACCCATCAGGTAAACGGCCTTTTTACCCACGCGAACACTCACTGCGCTCCACACAAAAAGCATTCCCAAAGCTGTACCCTGCACAGCCAGAATGACCAAACCGATCCATGAACTAGGCAACTTCATCCAAAAGGTGACGTAGTAAGGAATAATTGCTTGGATAGTCTGGAGGGATAACCAGGAAAAAAGATAGATACCAATGACAAATAGGTAAGGTCGATTGCGCAAAGCTACTCGAAACTGGTCAACCAACGGCAATTCTTCGGTCAGGGTTGCCTGATAGCGCTCCCGTGTTCCTAAAAAGCACCAGAATAGGTGAATGACAGACACAATTGACCAAATCCCTACAGACACCAAGTAGCCTAACGCTGGATTCTCAGCAAAATGCTCCACGATCAGCGGATGCACGGACGCCGCCACCAAAGCGCCGCCAATCGAAAAGGCCAGACGAAAATTCGTCAGGCTGGTGCGTTCATCATAATCTTGGGTAATTTCGGGCGTTAGAGCCGTGTAGGGCAGATTAACCACGGTAAAAGCGCTATTAAACAAAACCGACACGGCAACGTAGTACGCAGCCAACGCCCACGAATTGCCTGGAAAGGGAATCAGCCAATGTATAAAAAAGGTCAGCCCAAACGGGATGGCACCGAATAGAATCCAGGGTCGCCTGCGCCCCCAGCGGCTGCGGGTTCGGTCTGTCAGAACCCCTACAATTGGATCGTTGATCGCGTCCCAAACTTTGCCGACAAACAGGATACTACCCGCAAGCCCTGGCCCCAACCCCGCAACATTGGTTAAAAAGGGCAGCAAGAAAAAACCCAGCAGATTGCTTGTGACCCCAGGTCCCAGATCTCCGGCTCCATAGGCAAGTTTGGTACGCAGACTGAGTTTGCCTGGTGGTACCTCTGCAGTCTGATTGGGAACAACCTCTGACATAGATCTGCCTTAGAAGGGAACATCATCATCTACTGCTGCCGATTCTTCGGTCAGCTCACTCGTGGCCTTCGGCGGCAGGGCATTCCCCTGAAGCTGCTCGATCCGTAAGTCCGCCTGCGTGCGATGCTCCTTCAGAAATGCATCGCAGCGAGCCAGGTTTGTCGTCGCCACCTCAAACTGGGCGAATACCTCCGTCAGGCTCAAGCTTCCCGACTCGATCTGAGCGATGATTGCCTCAATCTGAGCGACCGCCTGCTCATAGTCCCAAGCCTCAGGCATGGCCGATCACCTCGACCCGAAGCGTTCCCTGCGCCAGTTGCAAGGTCAAGATCTCCCCAAGCGCCACAGTCTCCGACTGCCGACAAACAGCCCCCGACTGCTGCCGGACCAGGGCGTAACCGCGCTGGAGCACCGCCTGTGGATCCAGCGCCGTCAGCTGGGCGCGTAGCGTCTCCTGCTGATGTTGGGTCAATTCGCAGCGCCAGTTCAACGCCCGCACCAGAGGCTCTCGTAGTCGGTTCAGGCGTTGCTGCTCCTGATCCAGGCACTGTCGAAGCAGGGTGAGCAGAGTCGTTTGGCATGACTGATGAGCCCACTCTAAATCCCTCAAATCAGGCACCATTCGCTCTGCCGCTGCGGTGGGCGTATGCGCACAGCTATCGGCAACCAGATCTGCCAGAGTTTCATCGCGCTGGTGGCCAATGCCCGTGAGCACTGGAATGGGGCATTCGGCAATTGCCCGCACCACCCGCTCGTCATTGAAGCAGATCAGATCTTCTGCCGCGCCGCCACCCCGGGCTAACAGCAGCACCTCTGCCCGGCCATCGCAGGCCACCCGCGAGATCGCACCTGCAATTGAGGCCGGAGCCTGCTCGCCCTGGACAATTGCTTCCGAAAACAGCACTCTCAGACCGGGATAGCGCGCGTGCAGAGTGCGCTGAATATCGCCCCAGGCTGCCGCTTGCGCAGAACTCACCACCGCAACCACCTGAGGGTGCCTGGGCAGCGGACGCTTGCGCTCCTGGGCAAACAGCCCCTCTGCGGCCAGCCGGTCTCGCAGTTGGCGCGCTTGCAACGCCTGCAGGCCCTCTCCGCCCGGCAGCACCTGAACCGCTGTGAGCTGAAGCTGACCCCGCTGCGAATAGAGCTGGATCCGGCCCAGTATGATCACCTGCTGCCCCTGCTGGGGGAGCACCGAGAGCTGGGCCACCTGCCTCGCCCAGACCACACCGTTGATCGCTGCACCGCTAGCCGGATCTTGCAGCGTAAAAAATACGTGCCCGTTGCGGTGCTGAGACGCGCTGGACACCTCCCCCACCACCCAGATACAGGCCAAACGCACGTCTTCCTCCAGCAGCACCTGAAGGTAGCGGCTCAGACCCCCAACCGACACCATCCCGCCCGTCGGCTGACCCAACTCTTCTAGCAGCTCAGCGTCCATCTCCATGACAAATATCCTAGCGAGGTGTCGCAACTAGCCGGGCTGCCTCCCACCTCCCTGTGCTATCGTAGGTCAAGGACGGAAACGTCTCAGAGCTTAGTGCTCTGTCTTCCAAGGTCCAATATCCATTCAGAAAGCGGGAGGTGATGCCCATGCAAGAAGGTAGTAAACGCTTGGGTCTTCTAGTTGAGTTCAGCTGGCTGCGCGCCGGGACTGTTCTCTAGAAACTCAGTTTAGCCGTCTATGCTGAGCGTCGGGAGTTCTCCCGGCAGCCGAGTTTCAACTTTTGAAGACCCCCTAGACCGCCCCCATTGAGCCAGCTTTAAGACTCCTTGAGTCTCAGACCTGGCAAATGGGGGCGGATAGCTTTGTGCCAAAATTTCGGTTGGCAACTGCGCAAGCAGTCCAGATCACCCATCTGTATTTGCACTTAGGGCTAGGGTAACCTGTCGGGTAGACTGGGCCCAGATGCACCTGTTTCCTCATTCTGCTCCTGCCCCTGGGGACCCACCGAATGACCCAACCCTTACCGTGCTCCAGCCAGCCACTCACAGGGCCATCTGGGGGCGTCAGTGCTCGCTCAGGCGGCTCGCGTGTCCAGCCACTGCCTGCCAACTACGCTGAGAATCACCCCGAGATCTATTCGACACCAGCCTCGCTCGACCCTGCCAGCGCCTTAGAGCTGGAGTCTAGCGCGCGTGCAGCTTTGATTGAGCGACTGCTCGCGATTGGCACAGCCCTTTCGAGTGCCACAGACTTGGATGCGCTGCTGAAGCTGATTCTGACCAAGAGCCGTGAGATCACCAACAGCGATGCGGGCAGTGTCTATCTGGTAGACCGTTCTGCCCCAGAAAGGCCGCATCTGCTGTTTAAGGTCGCCCAGAATGACTCTCAACCGAATCTCAGCTTTCAAGAAGTGGCGATCCCACTGACTCAAACCAGTCTGGCCGGCTACGTGGCCATGACTGGCAACAGCCTGAACATCGCTGATGCTTACAACCTATTACCTGGGGTGCCCTACCAGATCAACCAGGCCTTCGACCAGGTCAGCCACTACCGCACCTGTTCGATGCTGGTTCTGCCGATGCAAAACCAGGAGCGTGAGATCATCGGTGTCCTGCAGCTAATCAACCGCAAAACCGCTCCTAACCTGGCGATCACTCCTGAGACGGCACAGCAGATCACCGTGCCCTACTCGGCCTGGGAGGAGCGGATCATCCGCTCTCTGGCCAGCCAAGCAGCGATCTCGATTGAGCGCAACCATCTGCAGCAGAGCATCGAAGACCTATTTGAAGGCTTTGTGCGGGCCTCAGTGCAAATCATCGAAGCTCGGGACCCCTGCACTTCAGGCCATTCTGAGCGAGTGGCTGAGCTGACCGTGCGCCTGGCTCAGGAGGTCAATACCCTCAGCGGGGGCTGCCTCTGTGATCTGCACTTTGACGCGCGTCAGCTGCAGGAGATCCGCTACGCGGCTCTCCTGCACGACTTCGGCAAAGTGGGGGTGCCGGAGGCCATTCTGGGCAAGTGCAAGAAGCTGTACCCGCACCAATTGGAGGTCATCCACTACCGCTTTGCGCTAGCTCAGCGCGGTTTGGAGCTCGATTGTGCCAGGGCTCGCGTCGCCCATCTGGTGGATCCGTCTGCCTGTCCCGTCTGCGCTGTTTCGGCTCAGCCTGCGGACACTGAGCCGGAACAGCGTCTGCAGACTGAGCTAGCGCGGTTGGAACACTATTGGCAACTTTTGCTGGAGGTCAATGAGCCTCGGGTTCTGGCCGCCGACTCGGTCAGCAAAATTCAGCAGCAGCTGCAGGAGCTTGCAACCTATTGCTTTCGGGGTGTGGATGATCAGCTGCAAAGTCTGCTCTCCAAGGCTGAACTCGAACAGCTGCTGGTGGACCGGGGCACGCTCACTGCCGCCGAACGGGAGGCAGTCCAGGCCCACGTCAGTCATACCTACGAATTCCTGAAGCGCATTCCCTGGACGCGGACCCTGAAGCAGGTGCCTGAGATTGCCTACAGTCATCACGAAAAGCTAGATGGCAGCGGTTACCCGCTGGGTCTCAAGGCCGATGAGATCCCGATCCAGACCCAAATGATGACCATCGCCGATATCTACGACGCGCTGACAGCAGGCGACCGCCCCTATAAGCAAGGTATGCCCTTGGAGCGAACCCTCAGCATTCTGCGGCAGGATGCGCATCAGAATCGACTAAACGCTGACCTGGTGGACTTGTTCATTCAGCGCCAGGTGTTCGAGGTCCTCACCCCCACGCTGGACTAAAGGTGCAGTGAGCCTCCGCACACCCCAGTCGCTCTCTCAATAGAACAACCCCGCCGTAGCCTGACTCTGACCTTTTGCGCAGGAGGACTGGGGGAGGGGTGATTGACACGCTGAGTCAGGCCATTCCTTCAGAGAGCCCTGTGGTTTTTGCTCATCTTCTGGGTCTGAGCTTCTCAGGTTGAGGGCAAACGCTGACTGGTTGAGGGCAAACGTTTCCTGATTGACGTGGATGCTGACTGGTTGAGGGTAAACGCTTTGTAGTTCAGGGCAAATGCTTTCTGATTGACCTGAATGTTGACTCGTTTGGGGCAAATGCTTTGTGGTGGAGGGCAAACACTGACTCGTTTGCCGCAAACCTTACTCGTCGAGGGCAAACGCTTGCTCGGGAGCCCTAGGTGCAGATTTCCAGAGCCCAGCCCAAGGGCGGTGGAGTGATTCTCCTGAGTGGTCTGTCTGACTACCCAGTTGCAGTCATCGCGGCTTTCGCTATGTATGAATCGATCTGATGATCTCGTGAGAATCTCAAGATAATCACTGCATTTTGCAGTCTAACAATCGTATGGGAGCGGACTGACGCAAGTTCCTGGTGTATTACTAAACTCGCTGGCAGCCGTTCAATGCAACCGTTAGCTGGCAGTAGACTTCAAACGTCATGAGCCGAGTCCCCTACGCCACTCAACGAGCGTTTTGCCCCAAAGTCTTAGCTGCCCGCTTGGCCGTCCCAGCTCAGAGCGCGACCGATGAAGCGTTGTGCTCCTGCGCCCAAGCTTAGAACCCGAGCAGTCGAGCCTTGAGGTCCAAGGGTCCAGCTTTCAGCTTCAGCGAGCGAGCTGAGAGCTGAGAAGGTCAATGGCCGTGCCTGAAGAGTCGAGGAGCGAGCCTCAAACCCGCAAGCTTGGCTCCCGCAGGCCAGAGGAGACCTTCTCGCAGATTCGCTAAGATCTTTAGCTATGACTGCAGCAGAGCGGAGCGAACGGACCGAGGCGCAGTGGGACGGCTGCCAGGTTATCTACCCCGAGGCTCCCCCCACCGGACGCGCCAAACGCCTGATCCATGTCAACGGCGTCACTAGCCCCTATGCCAGCCAATTGCGCGACCTAGAAGTGTTGGTTTGGCAGACCCTGGATTACCCCTTCGATATCCTGGGCGTTCATAACAGCACCGCCGGGTTTCAAGCCGACTTTCTCGAATGCCTGATGCAGCGGGCAGAGCTGGCCCAGTTCTGGCAGGAACAGGCGGTCGCCAAGCCTGAGTCGCGCACGCGCCTGCAGGCCTACGCCGCCATGCTGCAAGCCCTCAGCGACCAGGAACTCGACGCCGAGGTCGATATCCTCCAGGTCCTACAAGCTTTGCGGGCTGGTCCCCTGACCACCCCAGGTCTGCTAGACCCCAGCCTGATCCGCAGCCTGCCTTTCCTGCAAAAGATGGACCTGGGCGAGTTGCAGTCCTACTTCTACCAGGAGTATCCAGCCGGGGCCCCACGCCCGACCCTGCGCCTAGCCTACGAGATCGTGCGGGCGCTGCGGGCCGGTGCAGAGGTTTTTGTGCTGGCCCACAGCCAGGGCACGCTGAGCGCGGCAGTGGCCTTTCATATCCTGAGCCAGTTCTTTGGCGACTACCAGCGCTGGGCCTCGTCTGTTCATTTGATCGGCTATGGCCCAGCGATCTTGTTCGAGGACCTGCCGGTGCCGATGCGGGCGCAAACCGTGTTGATTCAGCACCGCGAAGACCTGGTCGCCGAGTCCTTCAGCAATCTGCGCAGTGTCTCGGCCTGGGCCACCTTGCAGACCCAGGTGCGCCGCGCCCTGGAGCGGGTGGAGGAACTCATGCGTCTGGTCAACACCGAGAGCCATCACAGCTCCGGCTTTTATCTGGGCTTGGTGGACCACGCCTACAGCGACCGCAGCCTGAAGCTGATCCAAACCCTGCTATCCGAAGACTGGAACACAAGCCCCCTGCTGCAAGCCCTGCGCGCCACCCGCGTGATCCTGGAAACTTCAGGCAGCCTGCGTTGACACCTGCCCCGACAAAGCTCTGCAGCGAGTTCCGGACAAAACGGCATGAATTTGCTGTGCCTGCACGCAAAAGATATCCGCTGCGGAACACTGGGGACAAGCTTCTCCCCCTCGCTCTGGTTGCATCATGCCTCCCTTCGACCGGCCACTTCGCGCCGCTGCTTCCTCCCTCGCCCCCGAGGGCGCTGACATCCGGGCCAGCCGCCGCTTGCTCTCCTGGGGTCAACCGCCGCAGCGACTGCGGGCCGCCGTCTTGGTGATCAGCGATATCGTCGGCCTTTGCTTAGCCTGGAAGCTCGCCAGCCAACTCAACCGCGCCTTCCTGCCCATCCCCGCTGATCTGGCCTGGTGGACCTGGTTCGGCCTGCCCAGCTTGTTCTGGATGTTCGCGGCGGTGACTCTGGTGCTGTTTGCGCTGCGGCGGTTCTACACCTCAGAAGCGGGCTGGCGAGACTACGTGAAGCAGGCGCAGGTGATTAGCTCGGTGTACCTGCTGTCGCTGCTGCTGTCTTACTTCTACGACCCCAAGCTGGACGCGCCCCGCTCTCTGTTCTTCACGGCCTGGTTGGGTAGCATCGCGCTGGTGGTGGGCCTGCGCTTACTGGTGAGCCTGGCCCTGCGCCAGCTCCAGATCAGCCAGGCTGCTGTGGTGGAGCCGTTGCCTGTGTTTCTGCTGGCTCCGCCCGAGCGGCTGCCGGGCTTGAGTATCCTGCTGCAACAGCGGACCGGCTGTCGTGTCGTCGGTACTGCCCCAGCCAGCACCGCCCACACGCCCGCCACACTCCAGACCATTCTCCAATCGGGAGCCCAGGAAGTCTTAGCCGAGCAGTTGCCAGAGGTGGAACTGGCTTCGACGCTCTATTGGCAGTTGCGCAATCTGGGGATTCGGCTGCGCTTGGTGCCCACCAGCTTGGTGATGCTGCATCGGCGGGGCGCTGCCGAGGTCTTTGCTGGCCTGCCCACCATCCGCTTGGAGGCTCCCGTCTTGGGCGGGCTCGACTATGGTTTCAAACGATTGCTCGACCGCGTCTGCGCCTTGGTGGGTGTGATGGCACTCGCGCCGCTGTTCCTTGCCGTCGCTCTGGCGATTCGCCTGGATAGCCCTGGCCCGATCTTCTTCCGCCAGGAGCGGATCGGCTTGCGGGGGCGGCGCTTCCAGGTGTGGAAGTTCCGCACCATGTTCGCCAATGCCGCAAGCCTGCAGGCACAGCTAGAAAACCGCAACCAGAGCCACGACGGCGTCCTATTCAAAATCAAAGACGACCCCCGCATCACCCGCATCGGACGCCACCTGCGTCGCACCAGCCTGGACGAGTTGCCGCAACTGTTCAACGTGCTGCTGGGCCAGATGAGCCTGGTGGGGCCGCGCCCCCTGCCGGTGCGCGATGTGGCTCGGTTCCTGAGCTGGCACCACACGCGCCATCAGGTCCTGCCCGGCCTCACCGGCCTCTGGCAGATCTCAGGCCGCTCGGATTTGGACCACTTTGATGACGTGGCGCGGCTGGACCTGTTCTACATTGACAACTGGTCGCTCAACCTCGACCTAGAGATTCTGATGGAGACCTTGCGCATTGTCTTATTCGGTCCAGGAGCCTACTGAAGTCGGGCACTTGCCTTGGCGGGGGCAGCTGCTGGGCGGCCTGGCGGCGCTGCTGGGGGCGCTGTTCTGCCTGCTGCCCGATAGCCACAGTCTGCTGGTGAGCTGGCCCTGGGTGTTCCTGTTTCAGGCAGGCCTGTTCTGCCTGGCCGGTTGGGGCGTTTGGATGCTACTGCAACCTCGGCCCTTCCGCAACCTGGGCGCGGGGCTGGATTGGGCGGCAGCGCTGTGGGCGGTAGCACTACTGCTATCGGTGGTGTGGGCGCAGAGCCCTGGCCAGGCTCGTTTTTACGGGCTGAGTGGCCTGTGCTACCTGGTTGGGCTCTATGCGCTGGTGAATTGGCTGGAAACGCCCCAACGGCGCTGGCGGCTGTTGGTCGCCCAGGGCTGGTTGAGTCTGGCCTTTATCCTGGTGAGCTTGGCTCTATGGGGCACGCAGACACTGCTGCCCGAGCTGAGCCGTCTGGCAAGCTTGCGCCCCTATGGCCTCGACCTGCCCTATGACTTCAATGTCCCCGAGTTGCGCAACTGGGCTCCCCTGGGTCACCAGAACTACGTGGCGGGCTACCTCATGCTGGCGCTGCCGCTGCTGAGCGTTCTGGCGGCATTGCACCGCGCTCAGCAGCGCTGGCTCTGGGCAGGCGGCGTGGTCTTGGGGCTGGTAGATCTCTACACCACCAATTCGCGCGGCGGCATTCTGGGCTTGGGACTGCTGCTGGTCGGTTTTCTGCTGCTGCCGCTGCCGGCGCGTTGGCGGGGCTGGGGGGTCGGGATCTTGGCTGGGCTAGCCGCCGGTTTTGTGGCGTTCAATCCCCGGCTGCAGTCGCTGTTGCTGAATTTGGTGTCGGGTCGGATCCAGGGAGAGGTCGCCTATCGCTGGATTACAACCCAGGTGGGCGTAGCGATGGCAGCTAGCCAACCGCTGACCGGGGCGGGTCCGGGCGCAACCTTGCTGCGGTTCCAACGCTATCGACCGCTGTGGGCCGGGCGCGAAGCCGAGCTGGCCTATCAGTTACACAGCACGCCTGTCCAGGCTTGGGCCGAGCTGGGGAGCCTGGGGGGCATCGCTGCGCTGGTGACGCTGGTGCTGCTGATCCGAGCCCTTGTGCAACTGCAGAAGTCGCCTGGCGAGAAAGTGTTGATCTGGGGGTTGGCGGGCGGACTGCTGGCCTATGGGGGTTTGAGCCTGACCGACTACCAGCTCGACCATCCGGCGCTGGCGGTACCGTTGCTGCTCAACCTGGCGGTGCTAATTGCGCAGATGCCCGAGCAGTCTGTTCCCCGGCGCTGGCGGCGCATGGCAGCGGCTGGGCTGGGCTTGAGCCTGCTGTTGGGGGCCGTGTGGCTGGGGCCGGTGGACCGGGCCTGGCAGTTGTCGGCGCAGGGCTTCGGTGCGCTGGCTCGCAATCAGGTCGAGCGGTTTGCCGCCGCGCTGGAGCAGGCCAGTGCGCTGGCTCCCTGGGAGCCTTACTATCCCTTTCAACTCAGCTGGAACCTGGCCCAGAAGGGTCAGATTGAGGCAAGCCAGCGTTGGTTTGAGCGAGCCACGGCTCAGGTTGCCCCGGACCTAGAGTTCGGCCATAGCAACCTAGCTTGGCTGCTGCTGTCTTCGGGCGATGCGGTGGGTGCGATGCAGCATTTCCAGCGCTCGGCGCAGCTGGTCCCCGCCAAACGCGGCGTGTTCTACGGCTTGGGCCTGAGTCTGCTGGCCCAGCAGCGGACGGACTTGGCCGTGCGTGCTCTGACCCTAGAGGTTTTGCGCGACCCCCTGTTCCTCACTAGTCCCCTCTGGCGGACGCCTGGGTTACGCCCACTCTACCCGCTGGTTGTGACTGCCCTCCAACAGCGTTACGCCGAACTGCGGCCCAACCCAGGGCTCACCCGTTGGCTGCAGGAGGCCCAAGCCGGTCTCGACTGGTGGCTAGGCAAGGGTCCTCAGGTTCCGCAGCGTGGCACGCCGCTCCTGCGGAAGGTGCTTCAGCTGGCGCAGGGGCAAGCGGTTGAACTTCAAGACCCTCAGACACCTGGGGAAGCCTTGCTGGCTGCCTGGCAAGACCCGCAGAACCGGGAGCGTTTCCTGCAACAAGCCTGGATCCGCGTCAATCGCTTTCCCCCCAGTCCCGAAGAGTTGGCGCCTCTGCGGCAAGGGTTGGCCGCGTCTCGCAGCTTTGAGCAGTGGGTGAAGCAGTACGCTCCGGTCAAACAGTACCGTCGCGAGCGCAGCGGCTTTGGGGTGCTCAGCCGTCACATTGACGGTCCGATTCCCAGCGATTTTCTGTTGGTTGTGGACAATGTCTTGATGAGCGATTATCTGAGCGACCTGTTGCCGTCGACGTACTATCTGCCAGACCTAGACCGCGCTTTGCAGCCCTGGCGCGATCAGTTGCTGGCCACTCTGCAATAGCTCCAGGATTAAGATGTCACGCCGTGCGCCATCCGGTCTAGAGTGAAGTCCAGCATATAGGCGCGGGGAGCGGCGTGATGCAGTCTGGTAACGGTGTAAAAAATGTCTACCAAGCGGCAGGGTTCTCTACGGGGACGCAGCTCCCGTTCACCTCGGTGGCAATTCCCGTAGAGAAAGCTGCCAACCGCGACCCCAATGCCGCTCTGGAAATCTTTCGCCTGATTCTGCCGCAAATAAAGCAGCAGACCGGTGTGCCAATCCTGTTGCCTACAGAGTTGCTGCTGACCCTACCACCGCAGACTGTCTATCTGAATGGTCGCGGCCAAGCGGATGAGTATCGCCTAGTCTTAGCGTTGACTGCTGATTGCAGTGGTGCTAGTGCCTGCGTGATTGGCTCGTTTGAGGGCAAGCGCGGTGGCAAGCCCTACCCCAACGAGTTCAGCAAAACCGTGAAGCTCTCCCGAGGGCTCACCGGCTATGCGAGTCCCATGTTCCACGGCGCAGCGACGACTGCGCCTGGCATCGGCTGGCAGTCTGGGGAGGTGTTCTACCGTATTTACCTCAAGGTGAACAGCCGCAACCCGACCGAAGACGAAATCAACGCGGTCAAAGTCGCCAACTCGGCCATTGACGCTGGGCCGCGCTAAGCCAGAGCTGCT
>JANNOU010000159.1:0-11030 GCA_031399305.1 Leptolyngbya sp. SOY_34_metabat_272 | reverse complement strand
GCAGCAATTTTGTTGAGCAAGTGCTCAATGCGCAGGGCAAAGTTCTGTTCACCAGGCGTCATCTCAGACAGAATCAGCTCACTGTCGAGGCGATTGCGTCGCTCCAGCTTGTCGCCGATCACCAGTCCCTTACAGTGCTTTAGGATCTCCCAGATACGAGGGTAGAAGTCCTCGTGAACACGATTGACCGTGCCCTGGAGCTGGCGTTGGCGGTGCCAGTGGCCGGGTTGAAGTTCTGCCTCGTTGCGCTCCGGTTGCACAATCCAGTCGATTTGCCGTTCTTCGGTGCTCAGGTGCAACGATTCCTGCTGGAACAGCTCACGATTGAGTTCATCGTAACCGGCCAGAGCCTGGCGCAGACGCGTCTTGATCTCAAACGGGCTCAGTTGCATCAGGCGCTCGTAGCCCTCATCCTGAGTCATTTTCAGCTCGCGGGCCAATTCGCTGGCGAGCAGCAAAATAAAGTAGCCGACGCGCAAAGTTAATAGGCCGCTAAACAACTGGGGTTCGGTCTTAATCAACAGGCCAAAATAGATCAAAATCTCCTGGCTGAGGACGTGATCTCGGATGTCTTCCCCACAGAACTCACGGATCTTATCCATGATTTCAAAGTGGGGCATCGGCTGGGTGAGCAGCGACGCTTTGCTATAGGATTTACCCACAGCAATTTGCTTTTGGCGCACCAGAATATCAGTCACCGCATCTGTCAAACTGATATCGACCTTGCCGCGTAACCCCGAGGCTCGACGCACAATCGTCCAGAGCCTAAAATGACCCGCTTGGTTGTAAATCTCATCGAGCAGGTGCGCCACTGTGACCGGCTGCTCCAGCCCACCAAAGCCGGTGTCGAAGTCCAAGCCGCGCAGACGCAGAAGCGTATTTAGAAGCTCGATTTGCTCATAGAGGTTTCTAGACTGGCGCAGGGTTTCCAGCAGCCGCTGGCTATCGGTTTCAGATTCCAGAGAGAACTCTTGAAGGTAGCTGAGGGGAAAGCTCTGCTCCAGATCGGCGGTCAAATAAGGCGGAGCTTCGGGCTTGCCATTGAGCGGTGAATCGATGAACTCGAACTCATACAGAAAATCGATGCGCTCGATACCTGCCGTGAGCAGCAGCTGCTTGAGATTGCCGAGTTTGACCGAGACCCCATTGCAGAGGCCGTTTTTCAACTCTTGCATCAAGTCCAGCAACGCCTCGCTGCCCGATTCCAGCATGGTGCGCGTGATCAAAATGGTCAGCATCGGCCTGCCCAGCTGATCCCAGTGATGCTGGATGTAAGCCAGCTCGCTCTTGAGCTGGTCTACCAGAAAGTGATAGTCGAGGGTCAGGTAAAACTCCTGCTGGTCCAGAAACGACGGCAGAAACACGATCATTTCGCCGCCGATACGGAAGGCCATGGCCGTGGTCAAACTGCGCAGCCGACGCGAGGAGCGACCGCTGAGGCCTAGGGCGTCGTTGCGCCCGATTTGGGTGTAGGCGTTGGTCAGCTCGCGGGCGTCGCGCACCTGAATCGGCTCGATCTGCTTGAGAGTTTGGCTGGCGATCCCGTGGGCTTCGAGTTCGGCCTGGAGCGTTTCATCTTCGGCCAGCAAGGCGATTTGCACCAGTGGATCGCGGTGCTTGCCGAGCCGCAAATGACGGCCCAGCGGATCGAGGTCGCCCAGATCGAGCAAATCCTCGGCCAGGAGTTCGCCCAGCAGATACAGGCTCTGCGCCCAGACTAGGGGGACGTTTTCATTGGGCAGGCGCTCCTGGCTGTGGGGGGTGGCTTTCTCAAGCTCTACTTTGTCGTGCGACACATAGTAGAGTTCGGGCAGCAACTGCCAGCCGTTGTGCTCGATAAGCAAGGGTCTCAGACGCGCGCGATAAGCCTGGACTTGCTGGTCATCTTTACGAAATAGGCCATCCAGAACCAAGTAGGCGAAGAACAACGGCCACTCGCACTCAATGTGCTCAAAGCGCTTCAGTTCGATCGGTTCATAGTGCAGACGCGTAGTGTCTTCCAACACGGTCTGATGGCCGTCGCGCAGAAAGCGTTTGCAACCGTATTTGCCCTGCAATTTTTCGATGATGCAGTTGCGGGTTCGCTCGACCAATTCAAGATTTTCAATCGCAAACGCCGGGAAGCCAATGACGCTTAACAATGCGGCATCGACTTCTTTGGAATTCGATTCTCTGGGCAGAAGCGATTCCAGGGTAATGCGGGAGCGGGCGATTTCATCGGGCAGCACGTGAATCACCGACGCCTGGCCGCCCCGAACGCCAAATAAGTTCAGGCCGCTGATCGCTTCGAGGGCAGCCTTGGCCATGCCGACCGAGCTGGCGTTGAGCTCGGCGTCGCCGTGGTTGATTTTGTTGCCGCGCTCCCAAATGCCGTAGTCGGGCGTGCGGTAAGTGCGTCCGATGTAGTAGACCAGGTTTTGGACAAAATTGACTTCATCGAGCGTGAACACCAGCGCCAGACCCGAAGCGGTCATCTGGGCCAGGATCAACACAAATAGCGAGGTCGCATCAAGTTGCAGGTGTCCCCACTCGTCGTCGCCCACCACGGTATCCCCGGTGTGGGTCTCGTATTTGGCGTGCATGGCGTCGAGCAGCGACTGCGTTTCTTTGAATGTCTCGACCTTGTGCGCCTGCTTCATCATCGACCGGAGCAGCCCGCGCATCAGCTTAACCACGCTGTACTCTAGCTCGAAGGTTCGCCCTTGATCTTCATCGAGCTTGCGGTAGGCGAGCGCCAGTCCCCAGACCGCAAGAATGCTGTAAACGTTGTCACGAACCCAGGCGTCGGTATAGTCTCCGTGAGCAGTCACCGCTGTACTGGCAGGCAAGAGGCCGGTAATCGGGCTTTGCCGCGACAAAATAATGGTTTTGATCTGCCGATAGTAATGATCAAGACGGACTCGTAATTCAGAGAGATGCCTGACCATTG
This sequence comes from Leptolyngbya sp. SOY_34_metabat_272, assembly GCA_031399305.1. GTDB lineage: Bacteria > Cyanobacteriota > Cyanobacteriia > FACHB-261 > FACHB-261 > FACHB-261. The sequence continues at coordinate 8,101 of JANNOU010000159.1, read as the reverse complement.
GGTGCTGAACGAACGGCAGTGAATCAGTTTAGCCCAACTCCGGGACACCCCGCTAGTTGCCAAGCGCCAGCTATCAAGCGCTAGGGATCAAGACAGTTTAGCAATCATCGCCAGCAGTCGTTTGGTGCGCGGCGTGAGCAGGGTGCGTCGGTAGGCGTCGGCGGCTTTTTTGATTGCCTCGGCTTGCGTGGGATACGGGTGGATGACGCCCGAGAGGGTGTTCAGTCCCCGTTTGCCGACCATCGCTAGGGTGATTTCGCTAATCATTTCGCCCGCGTGACGAGCGACAATCGTGGCCCCCAAAATCTGGTCCGATCCCTGGCGATAGAGAATTTTGACGAAGCCCTGACGCTCGCCATCGATCAGGGCGCGATCTACCTCACTGAACGGAATTTTGATCGTGCGGAACTCGATTCCCTGCGCCTGAGCTTGAGGCTCATACAGCCCAACGTGAGCAATTTCCGGGTCGGTATAGGTGACCCAGGGCATGACTAGTGCGCTCAGCTTAGAGCGCCCAATGCCGAAGGGCGAAAAGAGCGCGTTTTTAATCACAATCCGCGCAGCAGCATCGGCGGCGTGGGTGAATTTCCAATCCATACAAATGTCGCCAGCTGCATAGATTTTGGGGTGGGTAGTTTGCAGGTAGTCGTTGACCTGGACGCCGCGTTTGGGATCGGATTGCACGCCCACGGCTTCCAGGTTGAGAGTCTCGAGGTTGGGGGTTCGGCCTGCGCTGACCAAGATTGTGTCTACGCTTGCGGTTTGTGCCTGCTGGTTGACGGTGTAGTGCAGGACTTTTTCGCTTTCGGTTTGCTCCACTCGCTGCAGTTGACTGGAGAGCACCAACTGAATGCCTTCGCGCAAGAAAATCTGCTGCACGATTTCTGCAGCGTCGGCGTCTTCGCGATTGAGCAGGTGTGAGCCGGTGTGAAACAGCAGCACTTCACAGCCCAGGCGTCGGAAGCTTTGGGCCAGCTCGCAGCCAATCGGGCCGCCGCCGATCACGGCTAAGCGGCGCGATCGTTCGGTGAGCGAAAATACGGTTTCGTTGGTGAGGTACCCGGCTGCTTCTAAGCCGTCGATCGGGGGCTGAGCCGCACGGGCACCAGTTGCGATTACGGCTTTTTTGAACTGCAGGGTTTCGCCTGCGACTTCGACAGTTTGGGAACCCGAAAAACGCCCCGCGCCCAGAAATATATCTACGCCCAATTTCTGGAAGCGTTGGGCGGAATCGTTAGGGCTGATCTCGGCTCGCACTTGTCGCAGGCGCGCCATTACCGCCGCAAAGTCGATGGCAATTTGCTCAGGGGGTACTTGAATGCCGAACTCGTGCGCGTCGCGAAGCTCTGCGTAGAGTCGGGCGGAGCGAATGATACACTTCGAGGGCACACAGCCGACGTTCAAACAATCGCCGCCCATCAGGTGTTTTTCGACTAGGGCTACTTTCGCGCCCAAGCCCGCAGCTCCGGCAGCCGTGACCAGTCCGGCAGTGCCTGCGCCGATCACCACCAAGTCGTAGCGGTCAGCAGGTTTGGGATTGACCCAATCGAGCGGATGCACTTGTGCGATGAGCGCCTGATTGTAAGCATCCATGGGCGCAAGGGTGACGCCCGGCACAGTTGATTTGACCACGAGTGAGGCACCTCAGGAAACAGTTTTGTCTAAGGCTTGGCGAGCGACCCGCGTCGCATAGAGCGCGACTGCAAGCGTCGCCAAAAAGCCGAGGATGTAAAGCGCCCACTGGACGGGGGAACTGGTCGGCACAGCCGCAGCGCTAAGGCAGGCGAGCGTCCCAGCCAGGGAGCCCAGATAGACGTACATCACCGTGCCGGGGATCATGCCAACCGAGCCCAGCAGGTAGTCTCGCAGCGACACGCCGCTCAAGCCAAAGGCGTAGTTCAGCAGGTTAAAGGGAAACACCGGCGAAAGCCGGGTCAGCAGGACGATTTTCCAGCCCTCTTGGGCCAGGGCTTGGTCGATGGCTTTAAATCGGTCCTTGCCTTCGAGCTGGTGGGCGACCCAGTCCCGCACCAGGTAGCGTCCGACCCAGAAAGCCACTACTGAGCCCAGCGTCGCTCCCACCAGCACAAATAGGGAGCCCCCAATCACGCCAAACAGCGCTCCTGCGCCCAAGGTGAGGACCAACCCCGGCAGGAAGGCCACTGTAGCCAGGATGTAGAGACCCATGAAGGCGAGCCCGCCCACAGGTCCGAGGCTATCGACCCACTGCAAGGCGTTGCATAGCAGGGCCTGGGGGTTGACGCCGGAGAGGTGAATCGGGTTCATGCGCCTGGCATCCCTCGGTAGAGTCTTTCGTTGATTCTAGGTTTTGCAAGTGACCAAGCGAGCGTTGCTCGCAAGGTCTAGCGAAGGCCTCGCATGGCTGATTGAAGGCCTCAGTTGTTGTTCGCCAGACCTTGCGCGGGCAAATTTGCGTGGCGGCAGGCCAGGGTACCTAAAACTCGTTCCAGCAAAACGGGGGCGTACACTCCCAGGCCCGGTCCAGTTGACTGAGTAGAGAGCGCTCGCCAGTAAACTCCAGCTCCCGTGTCCAGGCCAGCTCCGACGCCTTGCGCAGCCCGCAGAACAGCTCCATCAGATGGTCAATCGAGAGGCGCAGCACCGCAGGCTGTGCCTGAGCCACCGGATGCATCCGCCCCGCCGTGAAATTGGCCGTGATCACTTGCTCCCCAAGCTCGGGATCTTGAATCTCGAAGGTCAGGATAAACGGCGGCCCCTGCTGAATCGCGCGCAGGCGGAACGCTTCCGAGACATCCACCAAGCGCCACATAAAGCCGCCGCCAATCTCGCCAAAACGGTGAGTCAGCCCCACCAACGCCCCCTGACTGACTTGGCGCTGCTCCTTGAGCAGGTAGGGAAACAGGTCTTCCGGGTAGGTTGTCCAGCTCACCGCCTTGATCTGGTCGCGCATCGCGCTCAAAAAGCCCAACAGCCCCCAGTAGGCATCGCGCGACATCGCCACCCACTCGCGCACCAGCAAGCGTCTGCCGCCGTCCTCCTGCTGGTACTGCACCACTAGGTAGCCCAGCAGCCGCCCCTGCTCGACATAGCAGAAAATCTCCCGCCCAGTGGCCGGTTTAATGAACTTCTGCCAGAGCGCCTCTTGGCGCACCAGCCAGCCGTTATGGCGCAGGGCCGCGCGTTCGTAGAGTTTGCGCAGCTCAGGGCCATGCTTAGCCCAGTCGCAAGGCACCACACTCAACCGCTCCGGGCTTCGGGGCAGGCTGTCAGTCGCCACAGTGTACTGGTGCAACTGCCCCACCCAAGCCCAACCCAACTTGCGGTAAAACCCATGCTGGAACGGGTAAAGCATCGACAGCGGCAGCTTACGCTCGCGCATCTGGTCCAGAGCGTGGCGGATTAGCGCCTGCGCGATGCCCTGCCCTCGCGCCTCCGGAGCCACCGCCACCCCTGCCAAGCCCCCCAACGGCAACTCCTGCCGCTCCAACACTGTCTTCAACTCCAGCAGCCGATAGGTCGCCACCGCCTGCCCATCGCTGTTGAGCGCTAGCCACTGTCCCCTAAGATCCTCGGGGTCCTCTCGCAGGCTCTGCTCAATCGCGCCCGTCTCGTGCAGTGGACAAAAAGCCAGCCGCTCTAAGCGCGCCAGTGCCGGAATGTCTGCGGCTTCGGCTGGGCGGAAGCTGACTGCTGCTGCGGGTAGACCCGTCGATCGCTCAGGTCCACCCGCCATCACCACTTAAGCCAGCGCCGGTTGTCGTTCTGGCCAGCGGCCTACCGCGCGGCCAATCGTCGCCAGTTGCGGCACCAGCTCGTCAAATCGCTCGGGCGTCAGCGACTGCGGGCCATCCGAGAGTGCCTTCTTGGGGTTGGGGTGCACCTCGATCATCAGAGAGTCTGCGTCTGCCGCCAGCGCCGCCATCGCCATCGCGGGCACATACTCCGCCCAGCCCGTACCGTGGCTGGGGTCCACCATCACTGGCAGGTGGGTCAGCTTGCGCAGCACCGGCAGCACCGACAGGTCCAGAGTGTTGCGCGTATATTGACGGTCAAACGTGCGGATGCCCCGCTCGCACAAAATCACATTGGGATTGCCCGCCGCCAGGATGTACTCGGCGGCCATCAGCCAGTCTTCCACAGTGGCGGCCATGCCGCGCTTGAGCAGCACCGGCTTGTCCTGCGCGCCCACTTTCTTGAGCAGCGAGAAGTTCTGCATGTTGCGCGCGCCCACCTGGATCACGTCGGCCACCTCGGCGATCCGGCTCAGGTCTGCGGTGTCCATGACCTCGGTGACGATGCCTAGGCCGGTGGCCGCCCGTGCCGCTGCCAGCAGGTCCAGCGCACTTTCGCCGTGTCCCTGGAAGGCGTAGGGCGAGGTGCGAGGCTTGTACGCGCCGCCGCGCAACAGCTGTGCCCCTGCCGCTTTCACCCGCTGCGCTGTCTCGGTGATCATCGCCTCATTTTCGACCGAGCAAGGGCCAGCGACCAACACCACCGGATGCTGTTCGCCAAAGATCACGGGTCCATTAGGCGTGGACACCACCACCTCGCTAGGCTCGCCGTGACGGTACTCGCGGCTGGCTCGCTTGAAAGGCCGCTCCACCCGCAGCACCGATTCGATCCAGGGGCTCAGCTCCTGAATCTGGTAGGGGTCGAGATCCACGGTGTCGCCCACCAGACCGATCACGACCTTGTGCCGACCGACGATCTTTTCGGGCGTGAGCCCCCAACTGCCGAGGTCACTGCACACCCGCGCCACCTCGGCGTCTGGTGACCCCACTTTCATCACAACAATCATGTTAAATATCCTGCAACCATCAGTGCTTTTGACTCTTCCACGCTTCGGTTAAATAGCCAAGGTTCTTCCGAAACTCTTCCCAACCCAGGCGGCTGCCCGGACGACCCTCATCCCACGAGGCCGAGATCGCGCCATAACTGAGGCCCAAGACACCGAGGCCCAACAGGCCCATGCTCACCAGGACCACCGCGAAGTTGGGCACTGAGACGCCGCTTTGGATTAAGCCATAACTGCCCAGGAAGCTGGAGAAGCCGAGCAGGGTTGGCACCCCACAAAATACCGCGATGCGACGCCCGATGCGCTGGCCGACCTCTTTGGGCATCACGCCCACTGAGGTGTCTGCGCGCGTCTGAGCAGGCAACTCAGCCTGGACAGGCTTGGCGTCGGCGCGCTTTTTGCGAGCGGCCCCCGGCTCGAAGGGGAGTGGTTTGCGTTCGGCAGCGGAGCGGTCGTCTGGGTCGGAGGCCATGTCGGTCAGGACCTAACCGCGAATGCCGAGGCGAGTAAGCAGGGCACGGTAGCGCTCTGCGTCCTGCTTCAGCACGTAGGACAGCAGCCGCTTGCGCTGGCCGATCATTTTCAGCAGGCCGCGTCGAGAGGCGAAATCCTTGCCGTGCCCCTTGAGGTGGGCGCTTAGTTTGTTGATGCGTTCGGTGAGGATCGCGATCTGGACATCGGGCGAGCCAGTGTCGGTCTCGTGGATTTGATAGTCGGAGATCAGCTCTTGCTTTCGCGCTTGCAGCAGGGTCATGGTCGTTGGATTGTGGTCGTTGGATTGAGGGTTGGGAGGCAGCAGTTCAGCAGCTAACTATCCTATCACGGGCTGATCAGGGGGGTCGCGTCTGCCTGAAACTAGGTTTTTAAGTTGCCAAAACTGCGCAGCAGATAGGTGATCGCGATAATCATCGGGAAGCCCACACCGGCCAGACCAAACCAGCTGCCAATCTGGCCGATCCAACTCCAGGCGCGACGCGAGCCGACAAAATCGTCGCTCTGCGAGCGGTTCACAAAGTCAGAGGTCAGGCCTACTAGGAAGGCTCCGCCCAAACCCAGGGGCAGGCTGAGCAAAAACCAGCGGCCCACATTCTCGCTGGGTACCACCTTGATGAGTGGCATGATGCCAAAGCCCACGATCTCCATCACCACCCAAGCGCCCAGGCAGGCCCGAAAGTCTTTATTGGATTGATCCCCGAAAGAGAAACGCATAGATTCTGCTAGTGACTGGCGGTAGAACTGCAAAAACTTTAAGCTCTAAAACGAGCAAGAAGCCAGTCCAAGCGATCAGGGCAAGTGATCAAGGCGACTTCCCATGCCTGAGATTCTAACGAGTCCGGCTTAGGATGGGCTGGGTCGGGCAGCCTGAATTACTCGAGAATTTTTTGCGTTTGGTGGTGGGGCTATGCGTCTGCTGGTGGGTAATGATGACGGCATTTTCGCCCCTGGGGTGCGCGCGCTGGCCAATGCGCTGGCGGAGGCTGGGCACGCGGTCACGGTGGTCTGCCCAGATCGGGAGCGCTCGGCCACTGGCCACGCTCTGACCCTGCACAAGCCCCTGCGGGTTGAGAATATTGCCGAGGTCTTTGACGCGGCTGTGGACGCCTGGGCCTGTTCGGGAACCCCGTCGGATTGCATCAAGCTGGCCTTGGATGCGCTGCTGCCAGAGCGCCCGCAGTTGGTCCTGTCGGGGATTAATCGGGGGCCGAATCTGGGCACCGATGTGCTCTACTCGGGCACGGTCTCTGCGGCGATGGAAGGGCTGATGGAGGGCATTCCCAGTCTGGCGCTGAGTCTGGCCAGTCGCAGTTCCAATGACTACGCGGCGGCGGCGCAGGTAGCCTGTGACCTGGTGGCCCGAGCGCAGGCCGAACCGCTGCCGCTGATCCTGCTCAACGTCAACATCCCGCCCTTGCCTCTGGCGCAGTTGCAGGGTTTGGCCCTCACCTGCTTGGGCGTGCAGCGCTACCAGGACATTTTCGAGAAGCGCACCGACCCCCGGGGCCGCATCTACTACTGGTTGGCCGGGGAAGCGATTGAGGAGGAGGCCGAACCGGGCACCGATATCCACGCGGTGCGAGCGCATCAGGTCAGTATGACGCCGCTCAAACCGGATCTCACCTGCGAAGCGGGCTTGCAGCGGATGCAGGACTGGCCCTTGAAGTCTGCGCCTCAGAACCTATAGGTTGGGCGATTGGGCGCAGCCTAGATCCCGCTTGCAGTTTGGTGATACCAAGGGAGGAGTAAAAAGCCCCCTGGAGATGGGTCTATGACCACTCGAATTGGCATCAATGGCTTTGGCCGCATTGGCCGCGCCCTATTGCGCACCCTGCTCAAAGACACTCAGAGCGACCTCCAGGTTGTGGCGGTCAATGACTTGACCGACCCGGCCAACCTGGCTTATCTGCTGGAATTCGACAGTGCCTACGGCCCTCTGGATACGCCGGTCACGGTTGAGGACGGCCAGATCAAGGTGGGCGAGGCGCTGGCGTTTACGGTGTTTGCGGAGCGCGACCCGGCCAGTCTGCCCTGGGGTCAGCTGGGCGTGGAGATCGTGATTGAGTCCACCGGCTTTTTCACCCAGCGCGATGGGGCGGCTAAGCACCTGGCGGCGGGAGCCCGGAAGGTGATTATCTCGGCCCCGGCCAAAGGGCCGGATCTGACGGTCGTGCTGGGTGTCAATGAGGATCGCTACGATCCGGCCCAGCACCACATCCTTTCCAATGCCTCCTGTACCACCAACTGTCTGGCCCCCGTGGCGAAGGTGCTGCTGGACAATTTCGGCATTGAGACTGGCTTTCTGACGACCTGTCACGCCTTCACCGCCACGCAGGGCCTGGTAGACAAGCCCGACCCCAAAGACTTCCGCCGGGGTCGGGCGGCTTCGGTGTCGATTGTGCCTTCGACTACGGGTGCAGCTACTGCGGTGGCCGAAGTGCTGCCCGTGCTTAAGGGCAAGCTGGACGGTCTCGCCCTGCGCGTGCCTACCCTGACTGGCTCGATTGTGGACTTTGTAGTGCGTACGGAGCAGGCGATCAGCGTCGAGGCGGTCAATCAGGCGTTCCAGGCTGCGGCTGCCTCCGAGCGCTTGCAGGGCATTCTGGGCATTGCTCGGCCCCACATGGTCTCTAGCGACATCATCGGTAACCCGCTGTCTTCGATTGTGGACACTGGCTCCACGATGGCCCTGGGCGACCACACGGTGAAAGTTCTCTCCTGGTACGACAACGAGTACGGCTATGCTTCGCGCCTCAAGGATCTGACCCGGATGGTTGCTGGTCGCTTGGCGTTGAATGTCTGATGCTGAATGGCGCTGAATGGCGCTGA
>JANNOU010000051.1:0-55021 GCA_031399305.1 Leptolyngbya sp. SOY_34_metabat_272 | reverse complement strand
TCAGAGGAAAGGCTCTGGTCGCAGGTCCAGGGCTCTTGATCGCCTGAGGCCGGTGTCTGACCCCGAACGGCAAAGGGTTGGGGAAGCAAAGATACCCCTTCACAATAGCCGCGATGACTTCAACTGGGTAGTCAGACAGACAATTCAGGAGGATCGCCCCAACGCCATTGGGCTGCGCTCTGGACATCTGTACTTAGGGCTCACGAGAAAGCGTTTACCCTCGACCACAAAGCATTTGGGACAAACGAGTAAGTGTTTGCCCTTAACCACAAAGCGTTTGCCCCAAACGAGTCAATATTCAGGTCAATCAGAAAGCATTTGCCCTCAACGAGTAAGCATTTGCCCTCAACGAGTAAGCATTTGTCCTCAACGAGTAAGCATTTGTCCTCAACGAGTAAGCATTTGCTGCAAACTAGAAAGCATTTGCCCTCCATCAGAAAGCATTTGCCCTCATCCTAAGAAGCTCAGAGCCAGAGGATGAGCCACACCCGCCTGCGCAATGTCCCAAGCTCGTGTAATCTTCTCAATTAGCTTATTCCTCCAAGCGCCACTTGAGACTGTTCTCACCAGTTCCCAAGCGACTAACCTCCATACTGAATGGCCCAGCTGGGAGGCTAAACGGCAGTTCAACACCGCCTAAATCACCCCATCCTTCTTGATGCTCCAGTAACTGGGTGGCTTGGCGGCTTTGGGTCGGGGACAAAGTAACAACTTTGTTCCCTCATTTTCCATACCCAAAAACCTTGGAGACTGTGCAGACTATGCGCCAACTTCGGGTTGCTTCTGTTCAGGAGGGTTGCTGCTGATACCCCCCTCCCCTGGCAGTTTTGATGACAGCGACTTCAGCATCTTGAAAGTGCTGATTGAACGCTACTGCCTCTCTCGCTTGGTAGCTGCGGTCGGTCGCCTTTGCTTGTAGCAAGCCGAGCGGGCTGATGCGATGCAGCGAGGTCGAGAAGCAGTCAACCAATGGCGCAAAGATGCCAGCCTACTCACCTGCGTTCTGATCCGGCTCAACCATTAGAGGCCCCCGGGCTAAGCCCAAGCCACGCTGGCTGTATTAGGCTCGGAGGCGGAGCCTTTGCGCGAGACCCCTGGGGATGCTTCTGACCAAACCGACCGCTTGGCAAGTCAGTCTCGTGTTGGCCGTTGGCATTGTGGCCGTTTCCACGGCAGCTATTTTTGCGCGACTGGCCTTCGAGGACCTGGGCAGGCGAAGCGTGGGGTTCAGCCTGGTATTAGCTGCCTCGCGTCTGATCTTGGCCGCTCTGATCCTACTACCAGCTTGGCGGGGGCTACGACAGGCGGCGCTAGAGCCGAAGGCACTGCTCTATGCCGGGGTGGCGGGGCTGTTCCTGGCACTGCACTTCGGCACCTGGATCAGCTCGCTGGCCTACACATCGGTTGCGGCTGCAACCACCCTGGTCACCACCAATCCCATCTGGGTCACCTTGCTCACCGGGCTATGGCTCAAGGAAAAAACCACCGGGCTGACCTGGCTGGGCATTGGCGTGTCCCTGCTGGGCGGCCTGTTGCTTGCCCTGGGCGACGCGCACGCTGAGACAGTGAACAGCAATCCGCTGCTGGGTGACTGCCTGGCATTGGTGGGAGCCTGGACATTTAGTCTGCACATGCTGTTTGGGCGCGCCGCGCAGCGACGAGGGATCGGTCTGGGCAGTTATGTTGCGATCACCTACAGCGTCGCCGCGATTGTACTGCTGCCGCTGCCCTGGCTGTTCGGCGCGGGCTACACAGGTTATCCCGGACGGGTCTATCTCTGGATCCTGCTGATGGCGCTGCTGCCCCAATTGATCGGCCACACCAGCCTGAGCTGGGCGATCCGCTGGCTCTCACCGACCCTGGTGACGCTAGCCATCTTGTTTGAACCCGTGATTTCGAGTCTGCTCGCCTACCTGATCTTCCAGGAGATCCCAGGGCCGTTGGTGCTGGTCGGTGGCGGTGTCCTGCTGCTCGGTGTGGCCGCTGCGTCAGTGGGTTCAGGCCAGAAAACCGCCTAGGGCAGCGGTCTAGTGAGCCTTGACATCCCGCTGGCTGCCTTTACTGCACCGCTTCTCGCAGGCGGTGCACTGCCTCACCCTTGGTGATCAGGCGATCGCCGTTGAGATCCAGACCTTGATTTTGGTCATAGGCCGTCGTGCCTGCCTGGAACAACACATAGCCACTGCGTTGGCCAATCGCCTGCGGATAGAGCACCGCCATGTACGTATCCGATAGGCTGCCGAGATTGCCCTGGTACCGACGCAGATAGGCTTCTACATAATCCAACTGGTCGAGCGCACTCATCTGAGCCAGCTCGTCGACCGAGGTGCCCAACTCTGCCGCTGTCTCTGGCATGAACTGGATCAAGCCCGTCGCCCCTGAGCCCGCCGCATTGCTGATCGACGGGTCCCAGGTGCCCCCAGTTTCAAAGTGAATCACCGCCGCCAAGTGGTTGGGGTTGGCCCCCACCTTGGCAGCCACTTGCTGCAGCTTGCCTTGCAGCCCAACCGGCACCGCCACCGGTCGCAGCTCCGCAAACCCTTCCAGGTTGAAATAGACCCAGACGCCGATGCCAATCACCACCCAGAACAGGTAATCTCCCAGGCTCAGACCGCTTCGACGTTTCTCTTGTCCCATGTCAACCCTTGGCCTCGAATCCACAGCACGCTGACGTGTCCCTAAGAGCCTACCTGAAGATCTCCAGCGCGTGTCGCAGCCCAGCTCCAATCAGACACCCAGCCGTGGAAATTGTCCGGACTTCGGGCTGTTGCTGGCGAACCAGTCTGAACCAGGGGGATCGTGTAAAACTACTGCAGAATGTTCCGGGCCTGTTCCCTTGCCCCTTGCTGCGTGATGACCACCAATACTCAGACCGAAACTCAGAACCGCAAGGCGGATCACCTGCGCGTCTGCCTCGACGAAGACGTGCAGTGCCAAGCGGTAACCAACGGCTTGGAGCGCTACCGCTTCAGCCACAGTTGCCTACCCGAGCTGGATTTCAACGAGATCGACCTGCGCAGCCAATTCTTGGGCAAACCCCTGAACCTGCCGCTGCTGGTCTCCTCTATGACCGGCGGCACTGAGCAGGCACGGTTGATCAACCTGCGCTTAGCGGCAGCGGCCCAGGCCTTTGGCCTAGCGATGGGTGTGGGCTCGCAGCGCGTCGCCGTCGAGCTGCCGCAGGTGGAGCACACCTTCGCCGTCCGCAAAGTCGCCCCCGACATCCTGTTGTTCGCCAACCTGGGCGCGGTGCAGCTCAACTACGGCTACGGCCCCAGCCAGGCACAACGAGCCGTGGAGCTACTAGAAGCCGACGCGCTGATCCTGCACCTCAACCCGCTGCAGGAATGCGTGCAGACCCGAGGCGATCGCAATTTCAAAGGGCTGCTGCGGCGCATCGAGCAACTGTGCAGCCACCTGAGCGTGCCAGTGATCGCCAAGGAAGTCGGTAATGGCATCTCTGCACCGATGGCGCGTCAGCTCCTGGCGGCGGGCGTGGCCGCAATTGACGTGGCGGGTGCGGGCGGCACCTCCTGGGCTAAGGTCGAAGCCGCCCGCGCCACCGACCACCGCCAGCGCCGCCTGGGCGAGACCTTCACCGACTGGGGCCTGCCCACTGCCGAGTGCCTGGTGGCGGTGCGAGCTGTTGCGCCGCAGGTGCCGCTGATCGCCTCGGGCGGCCTGCGCAATGGCCTGGAGGCCGCGAAGGCCTTGGCCCTGGGCGCAGACTTGGTGGGCTTCGCCTGGCCGTTCTTGCAGGCAGCCAGTGTCTCTGAGCAAAGCGTGTTTGAGCTAGTGGAGCTGCTGCGCGACGAGCTGCTCACGGCGGCCTTCTGCACAGGCAGCGCCAATCTGAGCGCTCTGCGCACGCCTGGCCTACTGGAGCGCTTGGGCTAGGCCGCGACCTGCGGGTCTACTTGCCGGTCATCACCCATTCACCCTGCCACTGGTCATCGGGCGGCAGGGCCTTGAAATGGTTACAGCGCTCGATGTATAGCTTCACAGTCTTGTCGCTCGGGCACAGCGGCTGTGCCTGGTCAAACGCCTGGATCGCCTGGTCAAACTGGCGGCGGAGATAGAACTGGCGGGCGTAGTCGTAGGCTTCCAGGAACACCCGGGTTTTGCCAACCGTGCTAGCCACGTCGTCGCCAGCCGCGCCCAGTAGCTCATAAATGGTGACCGACTGGGTTTTGCCCTGCACCACCAGCCGGTCGAGTTCACGCACCTGGATGCTGTCTTTACAGTCTGCGTAAGTGAACTCGCTCAGGATGATGTCGCAGCCGTACTGCTTACTGGCACTCTCCAGGCGTGAGCTGAGATTGACGCCGTCGCCAATCGCTGTGTACTGGGTGCGCTTCTGCGAGCCGATGTCGCCCGAGACCACCTCGCCCGAGCTGAGCCCCACGCCGATGCGGATCGGAACCTTGCCGACGCCTACCCGCTCCTCGTTGAATTCCTTCAGGTGCTGGCGCATTCTCAGCGCCGCAAACACGGCGCGACGGGCGTGATCCTTCACCGCCAGGGGCGCACCGAAGACGGCCATTACCGCGTCGCCGATGAACTTATCCAGGGTGCCTTCTTCCAGCATTACAGCATCGACCATGCGGTCGAAGTAGGCATTGAGCATCGACACCACCTCGTCCGGCCCCATGCTCTCGGTCAGCCGCGTGTAGTCGCGGATATCGGAGAACAGCACGGTGACGATGCGGCGCTCGCCCTTCATCAGGGCATCCGCGCCCTGCTTCAGGAGTTGGTCAGCGACGTTCTGGCTCACGTAGCGCACCAGCGCCGTCTTCATGCGCTTCTCCTGGCTGAAGTCCTCCATGACCACCAAGCCGCCGCGCACCCGCCCCTGCGTCGTTTTGAGCGGGCTCAGGGTGACGTGGACGCTACGGTTGCCGCTGGTCGCGGTCAAAATCTGCTCGGGATGGTACTGGCGCGTACGAGCGTCGGGGTCGGTGTCAAACCAGGTGCGCAGCACCGTGCTGCATTGGCCGTCGTTATTGTTCAGCGGGATGATCTCCTGCACCGAGCGTCCGGTGGCAGAGCCCTCGTCTAGACCCAGCAGGTCCGCCGCGCTGGGGTTGATTGTCTTGATCAGGCCCTGCTTGTCGGTGGAGATCACCGCGTCTGAGAGGCTCCCCAGGATGTCGAGCTGGTACTGACGCTCTTGCTTGACGCTCTCGAACAACTGCGCGTTTTCCAGCGCCACGCCCGCCTGAATGTTGAAGGTCTCCAGCAGCTCTTCGTCAGCTTGACTGAAGTGGCCGTTGGCCTTGTTCAGCAGCTGGGTTACGGCGATCACTTTGCGCTTGCCGTCCTCGGTGGTTGCAGTTGAACTGAACACCGGCATACACAACACGTTGCGCGTGTGATAACCCGATTTTTTATCGGTGGAGGGGTCAAAGCGCTGGTCGGCATAGGCATCTGGAATATTCAGGGTTCTACCAGCAGAGGCGACGTAACCGGCGATGCCCAGGCTGTTGGGGATGCGGATTTCAAACAGGTTGCCTGCGTGGTCCCGCGCCCGTGGAGCCCACAGTTGCTGGTGTTCTTCGTCTAGCAAGAACAGGGTGCCCCGGTCGGCCTTCATTAGTTTGCGCGCTTCTTCGATGACTGTATCCAGGGTTTTATCCAGGGCTAATCCCTGCTGAGATAAGGCCAGGGTTGCCTGCATCAGCGCCTGAAAGCCGCGCTGGGCGCGAGCGGCGGTATAGAACGCCTGACAGCTTTCGAGAATGACGCCAATTTTGGTTGCAAACGAGCTGAATTCCTGCTCGTCCTCTTGGGTGAAATAGTCATCGTTGAGCTTGTTGATCAGCTGCGCCACCGCAACCAAACCGGGCACCGGTTGGGTGGGATCGCTTTGATCATCGGGGAAGTCGAGCACCTCATCGGGATCGGCGCTGAAGATCGGCATGCAGAGGATATTGCGCGTGGTGAAGTTCGTCTTCTCGTCGATCTCCCGATTAAAGCGAGGGTCGCTATAGGGTTCCGGAATGTTCAAGCAATCGCCGGTGCAAGCAACATAGCCAGCAATGCCTGCGTTGTAGGGAATGCGAATGTCACCGGTGGTACCCTCGGCGATTTTGGAGAACAGTTCTTTGCGATCGCGATCGACGAGAAAGATGGTGACGCGCTCTGCTTTGAGGATTTTGCCGATCTTGAGCGTGAAGGCTTCGAGGATCTGCTCGAGTAGGGTGTCTAGTTCTTCATGACCAATGAACTTGATTGCCTGCTGGAAGTGTTCGAGTTCCTCGGTCATCCGGTCGAGAATACTGGCGAATTCTGCGAGTGGCAGCAGGTCGATCTTTTCTCTGAGGGCTAGTCCGCCGTAGTCACCCTGATTGAGACTGACAAGCGAACCACCCGGCATCGGCAGACTAGGCATGGTTGGGTCACGCTCAGAGGTAGTAAATGAGGTCAATGACGACTGGACAGGGTTTCAGACAGCCGCCTGCTCAAAGTCTAGCGACTGACTTGAAGGAATGCGCTGGCAAGAACGGGGTGCCGAGGCGAGCCCTCGATTGGACCTATGATTCACTCAGCTCAATCTCCAGGACCAGGCTTCCCCAAAAGCCTACGCTGAGAATCGTTGGTGCCCGTTTGAGGTCTGCTGCCCCTTGTCCGAATTCGTTGACCTGAGCCGCTTGCGCTGTGCTCTGTTGAGCTGGTACGCCGAGGCGGGTCGTGACCTGCCTTGGCGACGCAATCGCGATCCTTACGCGATCTGGATCTCGGAGATTATGCTGCAGCAAACGCAGGTGAAGACGGTCATTCCTTACTATGAGCGCTGGCTGGATGCCCTGCCGACCGTGCAGGATCTGGCAGCGGCAGATTTGCAGACAGTGCTCAAGCTTTGGCAGGGCCTGGGCTACTACGCTCGCGCTCGCAATCTCCACCGCTGCGCTCAGGAGTTAGTGGGGCGCTACGGGGGCCAGTTTCCCCGCGATCCTCGAGCGGTGCTGGCGCTGCCGGGGATCGGGCGGACAACGGCGGGTGGCATCCTCAGCGCGGCGTTTGACTTGCCGCTGGCGATCCTGGATGGCAATGTCAAGCGAGTGCTGGCTCGGCTGCTGGCGCTGCGCCTGCCGCCGTCGAAAGCCCTCAACCGTCTCTGGCAGGCCTCGGAGCAGCTGCTCGACTCAGACAACCCTCGGGATTTCAACCAGGCGCTGATGGATCTGGGGGCGACGGTGTGCACACCGCGTGATCCCGCCTGCCTGTTGTGCCCCTGGCGTTCGCACTGTGCTGCGTACAATGCGGGAGTGCAGCAGGAGATCCCGATGAGTGAATCCCGACCCCTACGACCCCACAAGCGCATCGGGGCAGCCGTGATCTGGAAAGACGGTCAGATCTTGATCGACAAGCGCCGTCCCGAAGGGCTGCTCGGGGGCCTGTGGGAATTTCCCGGCGGCAAGGTGGAGCCGGGCGAGACGGTGCCCGAGTGCATCCAGCGCGAGATCCGTGAAGAACTCGGCATCGCCATCACGGTCGGCGACCATCTGATCACAGTTGAGCACGCCTACACGCATTTTTCGGTCAGTTTGGTGGTACATCACTGTGATTACCTGAGCGGCGAGCCCCAGCCTATCGAGTGCGAGGAGATCCGCTGGGTAACACTGGCCGAGCTTGACCAGTTTCCGTTTCCCAAGGCCAACCTTCAGGTGATTAGCGCCCTGCGTCAGAGCGCCCAGCCCCAGCCTTTGTGAGCGTGGGAGCCTGCCGCCAGCCCATGGGACGAATGTTCTGCCCTGTAGGATGGTTCCTGCAGAGCAGTGGGACGAGTTTTCTGACCTGTGGGACAAGTGTTCTGGTCTGTAGGACAAGTTTTCTAGCCTATGGGAGGGTTCCTGCAGAGCAGTGGGACGAGTTTTCTGGCCAGTGGGAGGGTTCCTGCAGAGCAGTGGGACGAGTTTTCTGGCCGGTGGGAGGGTTCCTGCAGAGCAGTCGGATCGTTGCTGCAGATTGTCGGCAAAGCTCCTATGGCTGTCGGCAACTGTCCGATGGTTATCGGTAAAGCTTACAGGCGGCTGTTGGGACGAGCTACGGCTTGCAGGCAACATCAAAGCTGAGGCAGAGATTCCGTAAGTTTCCGGATGGTCCTGCGAATAGCTCCAGAGGACAATCCTGTGATTCTACCTGTGAGGCTTGGATAAAGCCTTGCGCTGAGTTTAAGGGAGACTTAGCCCAAAATGCTGTTTAATTCCTTCGAATTTATCTTTCGATTTCTGCCGATCACCCTAGTGATTTTCTGGCTGATCGGCAGGTGGGGCCATCCTCGAGCCGCGATCGCCTGGTTGGTCCTTGCCTCTGTTTTCTTCTACGGCTGGTGGAATCCGGCCTATCTAGGGCTGCTGATCTTCCTGCTCGTCTTCAACTATGGCGTGGGATATGCGCTGGGTCACAGCTCTACGACGCCTGTGAGTCGGAAATGGCTGCTTACCCTGGGTATCGCCGTTGACCTAGCCATCCTAGGCTATTACAAGTACGCAAACTTTTTTGTCAACGGCGTTAACTCTCTGGCAGGCACTGATCTCAATTGGCAGAGAGTTGTCTTGCCGCTCGGAATCTCCTTCTTTACCTTTCAAAAGATTGCCTATCTAGTCGATGCCTACAAAGGCAAGACCAAAGGCTATGATTTTTTGAATTATTGCCTGTTCGTCACCTTTTTTCCCCAGTTAATTGCCGGGCCAATTGTTCATCACAGCGAGGTGATTCCCCAATTTGAGAGCCAATCTCTATACCGATTCAATGTTGAGAATTTGAAAGTAGGACTCACGATCTTCGCGCTGGGTTTATTCAAAAAGGCTGTCTTTGCTGATCACGTTGCAGTTTATGCGACGCCAATTTTTGAGGCGGCCAACCAGGGCGTCGTGCTTGGCTTCTTCGAGGCTTGGTCGGGTGCAATCGCTTACGCTCTGCAGCTCTACTTTGACTTCTCCGGCTACTCGGACATGGCAATTGGTGCCGCCCGCCTGTTCGGCGTCCAGTTACCAATGAATTTTAACTCGCCCTACAAGGCCACGAACATCATCGATTTTTGGCGACGCTGGCACATCACCCTCTCCCACTTCCTGCGGGACTATCTCTACATCTCACTGGGCGGCAATCGTCAAGGGAAATTTCGACGGTACCTCAATTTGATGCTCACCATGCTGCTGGGTGGGCTCTGGCATGGGGCAGGGTGGACGTTTGTCTTCTGGGGTGGCTTGCACGGTGCTTATCTGGTGATCAATCATCAGTGGCAAACCTTCCGGCGCTCGCTGGGCCATGACCTCAGCCAAAGCTCCTGGTGGAGCCGGTTGCTGAGCAGCGGTGTGACCTTTCTGGTAGTGGTGATCGCGTGGGTGTTCTTCAAGGCAGATAGCATGGACGATGCTGCCGCAATGCTGTGGGCAATGTTCGGCCTCAACGGTATCTCTGTGCCACCCTTCCTCGCGCCGCAACTGGCCTTTTTGCAGGATTGGGGCTTCAAGTTTAATGGCATCAATGGCAGCACTGGCTTGCCCGCGCTGGACACGATTGCTTGGATTGGCAGTCTATTGGCAATCGCTTGGCTGACTCCCAACACTCAGCAATGGCTGGAGCGCTACCAGCCCACCCTAGACTATCCCCCAGGTAAAGCTCCGACCGACCCACCCAGTCGTCTATGGCAGGGGCTACAGTGGCGGCTGACGCCAGCCTTTGGCGTGGTTTTTGGGATCTTGGTCTTCATCTGCTTGAAGGTCGCCCTAGACGCTCCTGTAAGCGAGTTCCTCTACTTCAACTTCTGAGTCAGAAATTTCAATGGTGTCTCTTCAGCAATCTTAGAAATTATGTCGCAACACGCGCTGGTTCGTAAGCCGCGAGGGACTCAGACTGCTAGGTCATCGGTCGGTTATTTCCGATCAGCTCTGTGCGGATTCCTAATCGGCTGTGTTCTATTTAGCCTAGCAGCACTCTACCAACTCGGTGCGCCCACTGAGAGTTCACGCTGGATCTACGAGATGGACGTCAAGAAGACCAGCTATGCTACTTCAATTCATCAGCCCAAACTGCTAGTCACCGCCGGGTCTAATGCGCAACAGGGCATTAGCTGCCAAATAATTGAACAGGAACTTCGCATTCCCTGTGTGAACGCCGCGATCAATGCAGGGCTGGGGACCGACTACATCTTGCATCGAGCGCAGGTGCTGGCCAAGCCGGGTGACATCGTGTTGCTGCCACTAGAGTACGAGCTCTACAACAGACTGTTGCCTTCTAGTCTGCTCATCGACTATGTGTTTTCTCGCGATCCTGGCTATGCCTTGAGCCACCCGTGGCTAATCCGTCTGTTGTCGTTCGAGCGGCTACAACTCAGGATCTGGAATAAGTTCCATCCGCCTGCACGAGAAGCAAAAGAGAGACCAATCAATCGCAACGGTGACTCGCTGGCTAACCTGGAAGCGAATATCACACCAGAGCTACGCGACAAATTGAACCGCGAAACTCCATTCAACATCTGGCAGACGCCCAAATACGGCACGCCTGGCACACATTTTATTAAAAGCTTCGCTCGCTGGTGTCAAAAGCATCAGGTTCAGCTCCTAGCAACCTGGCCCAACACCCTGTACTTTGAGGTTTATCAAGTGCCTGACTATCAGGAATTTTTCCAGGATATCGAGGCATTTTATCGAGGACTTGGCGTGCCAGTCCTAGGCCGATACAGCGACTTTCTGTACGACAAGTCTATGCTTTACGACACGTACTATCACCTGCACGACCGGGGTAGGCGTCAGCGAACTCAACAGCTTATTTCCCTGCTACAACCCTACACGCAGAAACTAGCCAGGCGCCAAAGGTGATGCCCGCGCTGAGGGCTCAGAGGTCTTTTTGCCTGCGGTGTAGCATCTAGGAGCTGCCATGTCCCAAAGTATTGTCGATGAGCGCTCCCTCTCTCGCTGCCGCCAGCCCACCGCAAGGTGACCAGCTGTCCATCCTGCTGGACATCGCAACCGAGGCCGCCCTGAGTGCCGGTGCCCTGCTGCAGACCCACTGGGGCAAGCTCCAGACAGTCGAGGAAAAAGGTAAGCCCGACAATCTGGTCACCGAAGCCGACAAAGCCGCCGAAGCCGAAGTGCTGCGAGTGCTTCAGCGCCATGTCCCTGACCAGCAGATTCTGGCCGAGGAATCCGGTAGCCTGGGGGACACATCCAGTCCCTACCTCTGGGCCATCGATCCCCTGGATGGCACCACCAACTTTGCCCATCAGTACCCGTTTAGCGCCGTATCCGTAGGCCTATTGTTTGCCGGAGAGCCGATCGTCGGCGCGATCTTTGACCCCTTGCACAACGAGCTGTTTCGCGCGGCAATCGGCCTAGGCGCGACCTGCAATCGGCAGCCCATCCAGGTCTCCCAGGTCCAGCAGCTCAGCCATAGCCTGCTGGTCACCGGCTTCGCCTACGACCGCCGCGAAACCCCCGACAACAACTACGCCGAGTTCTGCCACTTCACACACCTTAGCCAGGGGGTGCGGCGGGGCGGCTCCGCCTCACTGGATCTGGCCTACGTCGCCTGCGGTCGCCTGGACGGCTACTGGGAGCGTGGCCTGTCACCCTGGGACCTAGCGGCGGGCGTGGTGGTGGTGCGCGAAGCCGGGGGCATGGTCACCGCCTACGATGGCAGCCCTCTGGACTTGAATAGCGGGCGGATTCTGGCCAGCAATAGCTACCTGCACGTCGCCATGAGCACAGAGCTAAGGAAAGTGAAGCCGCTGACCCAGACCTTCCCCTTCGAGGGGGTCTGAATTGACAGAGCCCAGCCCATCAAGGTAGCTGTAGAGCGATTGCGCAACGTCGTCAGTGCCCCGTATATGAGAGGAGCTTCGGCATGTTAAGACGCTCAAGACGTCGGTCTACGCTGCTGGTTTCAGCACTGGCTTCGCTGCTGCTGCTGGGCGGCGGTGGGCTGCTGGTCGCCAACCTGTCCCGTCCCAGCTCTTCCGCCTCGGGCGACAGCAGCCTGGAAGCGGTCCAACAACGGGGCTATCTGCGCGTGGCGGTGGACGCGTCTGTGGGCGGTGCCTACCTGTTCTGGAACCCCAAGACCGAGTATTACGACGGCTTTGAGCTTGACCTAGCTCGGCAACTGGCTCAGCAGCTTGGGGTCGAGGTCCGTCCAGTGAATATCCCTTGGAACGACCAACTCGAAGCATTGCGCCGCGACCGCGTTGATCTGGTCCTGAGCGCCCGCGAACGCGGTAGCACCGCAGACGACCGCTTTGTAGATTCTCGGATTTATTACCGCAGTCCCCAACGCCTGCTAGTGCGCTCAGAAAACACCCAAAACCTCACCAGTTTGCGCCACTTGGTGGGCAGACGGGTCGGTGTCGTGACTGACAGCGGCGGCGCGGCTGTGATAGAAACGTATAATCGTAGTCGTGGCAATGCTGTTCGACTGTTTTCTTCAAGGGACACGGAACGGCTGCTCAAGCAGCTCGTTGGTCGCAGAATAGATGCCGTTCTGATTGATGAGCCGGTGGCTGCCTGGCAGGTCCGCAATAGCCGGGAACAAGGGGGGGGAGAGCTGGCCATGGTCGGTCGGCCCCTACTACCTTCTGAGCTAGTTGGGGTGCTCGAAAGTAAGGACCGGACCTTGAAGGAAGCGGTGGATCAAGCGATTACTCGGATGCAGCAGGTCGGTACATTAGAGGCAATTCTCCAGAAATGGAACCTGTGGGACAGCACATCACCAGCGGCGCCATCCGGATCGAACGTGGGCTCCCGCAGTTCGAACTCCCTGACCATTACGCCGTCTTAGGGCTTCCGATTCTTGCTGATCCTGGTCGTATCCGCAAGCGTTATCTAAAGATCGCCAAGAGTCTGCACCCAGACTTGTTTAGTTCCAGCGAGCCTGCGGTGCGGGAGTTCGCCAGCCAATTGCTCGCTCGGTTGGTGAGCCCGGCCTACCAGGTTTTAACCACGGAGCGCGAGCGGGTCGAGTACAGCGCGATGATGCGCCTGCTCGCCCAGCGCCTTAGCCGCGAACAGCCTACACCAGCTCTGCATTCTGAAGCTGCCAAGGAACTTCAGCGCCTTGCCGCCAAGGGCATTGTCATCGACAACCCCTATGAAGAGGCCGTTGGGGAAGTAGCTAGCAAACTGTACGAATCCCTAAGCCAGGCCCTTGACCAGCTTGGCACCCTCAGTGAGCTGAATTTGGTATATCTGCTGACCCGCGAGGGCAGCCCGATCAGCCGCCCCCTGATGGATACCCGCTCCCAAGACAGCGCTGAGGCCGCCAAGCCGGAGCGAGTTAACTACGCCCAGCGCCACTACGAGCGGGCCAAGTCGTTCATGGTCAAGAATCAGTGGCGTGAGGCCGTGCTCGAATTGCGCGATGCCCTAAAGCTTGAGCCTGACAACAGCGAGTTTCATGCCCAGCTCGGCCTTGCCTACATGGAGCAGAATTTAGCGGGTATGGCGCGGGTGAGCTTCCAGAAGGCGCTGCGCATCAACCCCAATGAGCGCATCGCCCTCCAGAATCTGTCCAAGGTCGGCGGCTCCGAGCCCACCCCCCCTCAAGGCAGCTCGGGCTCGCGCGGGACCAAGTCCGATTCTGCAAAGAATCGTCAGGGCGGCAAGGGTGGTCTGTTCGGTGGCCTGTTCGGCGGCAAGAAGTAGGTCACGGGTGCCGTGATGAAAGCACAGAAGCGACCAGCCGAAGCGCTACACTGCTTCCAGAGCGCCCACCCAATAAGCCGCGCCAAAACCCACCGTTGATTCACCAACCTCCCCCCGGAAGCCGGGACCTGCTGCCTCTGGAGGTCATCCAGAAACGCTGGATTGAGCAGCGCCTTCAGCAAACGTTCAGCGCCTGGAATTACTACCAGATCATCACGCCTACTTTGGAGCGGCTGGACACGCTCACCGCAGGCGGCGCTATCCAGCCACAAGCGGTGATGCAGTTACGAGACAGCGAAGGGCAGACCTTGGGGTTGCGCCCCGAGCTTACCGCCTCCATTGCCCGTGCGGTGATGACTCGCATGGCCGGAGCCACGCTGCCCATCCGTCTCTACTACAACAATGCCAGCGTCTTCCGGCCCCTACACAGCAGCAGCTACCCCGATTCCCGCGAGTCTTACCAGGCCGGGGTCGAGCTGCTTGGCGGTAGCGGCTTGGTGGCCGATGCTGAGGTGTTGTTGCTATTGCGCGACTGCTTAGACCAGCTGGGCCTGGGCCAGGATAGCTGGCAGTTGCTCCTGGGCGAGGCCGGCTTGACCCACTCGCTACTGTCCGCGTTTCCAGAGGCCGTGCGGGGACAGGTGCGGCAGGCGCTCGCAGGACTCGACCAAGTGGCTTTGCAGACCCTGCCTCTAGAACCTGCCCTGCGCCAGCGGGCATTGCTGCTGCTGGATCTGCGCGGCGAGCCGCAGTCGGTGTTGGCGCGTCTGGCGACCCTGGAGCTGGCCCCTCGCGAGCGCGGCATGCTCAACCGCCTCAAAGCGCTGGTGGATTTGGTGCGCGAGCTACCGCTGGTCCTAGACCTGAGCCTGATCCGGACCTTTGACTACTACACGGGCATTGTTCTGGAGGTGGTAGCCGGTTCGCGGCTCTTAGGCCAGGGAGGGCGCTACGACCAACTGCTAGGGAGTTATGCCCCAGACCGCGAGCCCTGCCCAGGCGTTGGCTTTGTACTGAATCTGGAAGACTTGCACGCCTGGCTGATGGCCAGTGGGCAGCTCCCCGAGCGTCTGCCCAGCGCCGACTGGTTGGTGGTGCCTCTGACCCCCGAAGCTTACGCCACGGCCTTTGCCCACGCAGCGCATCTGCGTGCCAGCAACCTGCGCGTGGAACTCGATCTGCACCAGCGTCCCCCGGAGGCGGTGCGCAATTACGCCCGCCGCCGCCGTATCGCCAAATTGGCTTGGATCAGTGACCCCGACACGATCAAACTGGAGCAGTTGGAGGCAGAAACGCCATGATCACCGTGGCACTACCGAAGGGAGCGCTGCTGGAAGAGGCCATCCGCCTGTTCGCCAATGTGGGACTTGATTTCAGCGTGCTGCTCGATCCGAAAAATCGCCTGCTACAGGTGCCGGATCCCACAGGGGCCGCAAGTGCCTTGCTGGTCCGTACCCAGGATGTGCCGGTCTATGTGGAGTACGGCCAGGCGCAGTTGGGCGTGGTGGGCAGTGATGTCCTGCGCGAAAAACAGCCCAAGGTAGCGCAGCTAGTGGATCTCGGCTTTGGCCGCTGCCGCCTGTCGGTGGCCGTGCGTCAGGATAGCCCCTACCGTAGCGCTCTGGAGTTGCCGCCTCACTGCCGCGTCGCGACCAAGTTTGTCCACTGCGCCCGCAGCTACTTCCAGTCGCTGGATTTGCCGGTAGAGGTCGTGCCGCTGTACGGCTCCGTGGAGTTGGGGCCGATCACCGGCATGTCCGAGGCGATTGTGGACCTGGTGTCTACTGGGCGCACCCTGCGCGAAAATGGCCTGGTAGAGCTGGAGGTCTTGTTTGAGAGCACCGCGCGCCTGATCGCCCACCCACTCAGCTACCGCCTGAACGCCGAAGACATCAGCACCTGGATCGCCCAATTGCGCACCAACAGTCAACCCGCTCTCGCCTAAACGCAGGAAGGCTCAGGAGGTTCTGTGCCAACGTGCGCTGGATTACAATCGGGCCATGAGCGCTTAGGCGTGCCCATGCTGGTATTTCTGATGGACGAACAGATCGTGCCCGCACAACCGGTTTGCCAGACCTGCTTGATGGCGACGGCTGGCGGTGGCCCACGCTGGCAGAGCGGTCGGCTGCGCTGTGGAACAGCCCTGCCCAAGCTGAGTGCGAGCCAGTTAGACCTGTATCAATGCTCAATGGGGTTTCAGGCCACGTACGTCGAAGACGAGGGATAGGGTCAACACCTAAAAGTCTCAGGTATCCTAGAAGAACCCAGCTGCAAAATTTGCAGCTACACTTCGGCGATCATCGAGTTCCAGGAGAAGCAGTTCATGACTTGGCGCGGTTCCACCCCCCCTCAAGACCGGATTTTCGCCTGCCTGCCTTACCTGCTGCCGCTTGCCGGTTCGGTGATTTTCGGCGTGAGTGTTCTGAACCAGCTGCCTCCGGCTCTGGCCTATCCGTTCGCGCTGATCGCTCAATACATAACCCCTCTGACCACTGGCCTGCTGGGTCTGGCGATTTTCTTCGCGCTGTTTTTGCTGGTGGTGCGCAACCAGAACATTAGCCACTTCGTGCGCTTCAACACAATGCAGGCGCTGCTGCTGGACATCTTGCTTGTAGGGTTCGGCTTCGTGCTGCAACTGCTGGGGCAGGGCTTGGGCAGCGGCATCCTGATCACCGTGATTTACAACACGCTGTTCATCGGCGCGGTGGTTGCTTGCGTCTACTCGGTCGTCCAGAGCGTCCTAGGGCGGTACGCGGAGATTCCAACCCTGTCGGATGCTGTATACGCCCAGGTACGCTACTAACCAGAGGCCATGACCCACGCAACCGATGGGCTGACCCTGGCGTACTGGTTGGCTGGGGATTTCAGTAATCAGGCTCAGGCGTTTGAGAACCCGCCTTTTTTCTCGCACATCCGGGTGTGTATGCGCCCTTTGCCTTGGTCACTTCTGGATGGCATCAGCCTGTTTGTCGAACAGGCCTATGACTACCTGCTTAATGACCCCTATCGAGTAGCGGTGCTCAAGATCGTGATCCTGAATGGGCGCATTGAATTCGAGAACTTCAGCCTCAAAGACGCCCAGCCTTACTATGGCGCTTCGCGCGACCCGGTGCGCCTGCGGCAGCTCAGCGCAGCCGAGTGCGAAAAGCGGCCCGGTTGCAACATGCGGGTTGCCTGGACCGGCAACAGCTTCAAGGGCGAAGTCGAGCCTGGCAAAGCCTGCCTGGTAGTGCGTCAGGGCCAGAGCACCTATCTCGACAGCCGCTTTGAAGTGCGCGAGAACCAGTTCATCAGTTGGGATCGAGGCATGGACCCTGAGACCGACCAGCAAGTCTGGGGGGCCTTAGCCGGGCCGTTTGAATTCAGCAAGCGTGCCAGCTTTGCCCACGAAGTGCCCGCCCAAGGCGTCGCCAGCGGTATCCCGGTAGAGTGATAAAATTTGCCCAGCTTGCCTAAATTTTCAGATGCACCTAAGGGAGAGAAACGTTCATGCGGGACACAGTGGGTGACCTGGTCAGAAACTACGACTCGACAGGCCGTTACCTAGACCGGAATGGCCTGGATACGCTCAAGTCCTATTTCGTCACTGGCATGGCGCGGGTGAAAGCAGCCGCCGTACTCAGCGCCAATGCCGCGAGCATCGTCAAGCAAGCGGGCTCCAAGCTATTCGAGGAAGTGCCCGACCTGATCCGTCCCGGTGGCAACGCTTACACCACCCGCCGCTACGCCGCCTGCCTGCGCGATATGGACTATTACCTACGCTACGCCACCTACGCCTTGGTGGCGGGCAACACCGATGTCCTGGATGAGCGCGTGCTCAACGGCCTGCGCGAGACCTACAACTCCCTGGGTGTGCCCATCGGTCCCACGGTGCAGGGCATTCAGCTGATGAAAGAGATCGTCAAAGATCTGGTCAACGGGGTCAACGGCATCGAGACCAAAGGCCTGGGCGGCGACTTCCTGGAACAGCCCTTTGACTACATGAGCCGCGAACTGAGCGAGAAAAACCTCTAATCAGCTTGGCCAAGAAGCGTTTAGATGCTCTCCTGGTGGACCTGGGCCTGTTGCCTTCGCGGCAGCAGGCCCAGCGCGTGATCCGGGCGGGCGAGGTCCGAGTCAACCAGGCCATTGTCGACAAGCCCGGCACCGAGGTGGACCAGGCTGCCCAGATCGAGGTCCGGCAGCGTCCGCCTTTTGTCTCCCGAGGGGGCGAGAAGCTGCTGGGGGCACTGGCAGCCTTCGCCGTGCCGGTGGCCGGGCGCATCTGCTTGGATGGCGGCATCTCCACCGGGGGGTTCACCGACTGCCTGCTGCAGCACGGCGCGGCACGCGTCTACGGCATCGACGTCGGCTATGGCCAGGTGGCCTGGTCGTTGCGCACTGATGCCCGCGTCGTTCTGCGCGAGCGCACCAATCTGCGCTACCTCAAGCCCGAGGACTTGTACGCCCCAGAGGAGTCCAGGGCTGAGCTGAGCGTGGTCGATGTGTCGTTCATCTCGCTGACCCAGGTGTTGCCTGCTCTGTGGCAGCTGCTGGTCGGCTCGCGCGAAATCCTGCTGCTAGTCAAGCCGCAGTTTGAAGCGGGTCGGGCACAGGTCGGCAAGAATGGCGTTGTGCGTGACCGAGCGGTGCAGGCGCAGGCGATCCAGAAGGTGCTGGCGCAGGCCCAGCAACTGGGCTGGTGCTATCGAGGCGTGGCTCCTTCGCCGCTGCCCGGCCCTGCTGGCAATCGGGAGTATTGGCTGTGGCTGCATACCGAGCAGGCAGAGCCAGTCCCTGATTTTGTTACCTGGATTCAAAGTGTTTAAGCCAGAGCGCGTCCGGCTCAGTGTGATTCAGCTTGACGAACCGGCCCTGCGCTGAATCGTAATTTCTCCCTCCCTCCAAGGCTGGCTCTAGAGTTGCAGACTTGCTCCCGTTGGCTGCGGGTCTAAAATTTGCGACCTCCTCTAGAGCCCCGTTTCTACTGCTTGGTTCTCGGATCAGATAGGCTACGCGTCCAGCAACGCTCTAAATGCTGGATCTGCCGCCAGTGAGGCCGGCTGGGGCTATCCGGACGCTTTACGAACAGAGGCTGATTAAGAAATTGCCAGACTTTGCGCCAAGTGTTGGAGGTCATTGCGATGTGTGTGCAGTAAGTAGAACGAGTTCCCGCTGGATGTTGCGCTTAGCATGCCCCTGGTCCCCAACTAGTCATCATCAGATTTTGCCCCCGATCAGGAAACAACATGCTCAAAAATGGGGAGCGCTAACAGCTTCACAAAAAAACGGTATGATGATGGGCTTGCGCCCCTTGCTTGCTGCTTCCAAGGAGAGACTTTACATGGCCCGCCTCTACTACGACGCCGACGCGAACCTAGACCTGCTCGACGGCAAAACTATCGCCATTCTGGGCTACGGCTCTCAAGGCCATGCCCACGCCCTCAACCTCAAAGACAGCGGCCTTAAGGTGATTGTGGGCCTCTATGAGGGCAGCCCCTCTTGGTCGAAGGCGGAGGCGGAGGGCTTGAGTGTGCACACCACGGCGGAAGCTGCCAAGGCGGCGGACTTGATCATGGTGCTGCTGCCGGACGAGGTGCAAAAGAGCATCTACCAGAGCGCCATTGCGCCCAACCTAGAGGAGGGCAATGTTCTGGCTTTCGCGCACGGCTTCAATATCAACTTTGCGCAGATTGTGCCGCCCAAGACGGTGGATGTGGTGATGGTCGCGCCTAAGGGGCCGGGGCACTTGGTGCGGCGCACGTTTGAGCAGGGACAGGGGGTGCCTGCGCTATTTGCGGTGCATCAGGACGCCTCGGGTCAGGCTCGGGAGCGGGCGATGGCTTATGCGCGGGGCATCGGCGGTACGCGCGCCGGTATCCTGGAGACCAGTTTCCGCGAGGAAACTGAGACTGATCTGTTCGGCGAGCAGGTGGTACTCTGCGGCGGGCTGACGGCGCTGATTAAGGCGGGTTACGAAACTTTGGTGGAGGCGGGCTATCAGCCGGAGCTGGCCTATTTCGAGTGTCTGCATGAGGTGAAGCTGATTGTGGACCTGATCGTTGAGGGGGGCTTGGCGAATATGCGCCACAGTATCTCTAACACGGCTGAGTATGGGGACTACACGCGGGGGCCGCGCATCGTCACAGATGAGACTCGTGCTGAGATGCGCAAGATCCTGCGTGAGATCCAGACTGGCCAGTTTGCGCGCGAGTTTGTGCTGGAAAATCTATCGGGCAAGGCTGGGTTCAATGCGGTGCGTCGGCTTGAGGCTGAGCACCCGATTGAAGAGGTGGGGCGTGATCTGCGCGCCATGTTCAGCTGGTTGAAGAAGGTGTAGGGGCGCTTGAGGAGCAGCTTCGTTCCCCTCCGTACCCTCGCCACGCAAAACAAAACGGCGCTTCCCAAGCTCCGAGCCCGGCGCGTCGGGTTCCCAGCCCGGCAGGTCGAGCCATCCGCTCCAGACTCCAAGTCCTGAACTCGCTCCCCCGAGCCCCAAGCCTCGAAAGTCGAGAAAAGGGCTCGGCAGTTCGAGCTTGGAGCTCGCAGGGCCGAGTTGCAAACTGGACGTTTCGAGTGCTCAGCCGAATGCTGCGAGTTCCAGGCTCGGTAGGCCGAGAGTCCAGCGGCCAGCGAGTCGCAACCACAGCGAGCCGACCCGGTGGGCAACGGATCAAGAACGCATGGGGACTGGAGGGGTTGAGCGGTGGCCCATCCGCTTCCTAATCCCCCGATCTTTTGCCTCAGTCAAACACCACCTTGGGGAAGTAACACGACACCACCCAATTCGGCACATCCACCACCTCACTAATGCGCAGATCAGCGCAGACGCTGCAGAGCATATAGGCATCCGGCGCACCCAGTTGATGCACCTTCCCCAACCAGTCGATCATGCCGCTCAACGCAGCCCGTGCCCCCGCCAGCAAATCGGGGCCGATGCCAGTCGTCACGTAATAGCCCTTGCGGTCCAGGTGTGCCGTCACCGGCTGCCGCGTCTCAAACTGTGGAAATTGGAGATTGGCCCCCTTGACCAGATCAAGCGTGAACGCTGCCCGCATCGGGCTCTCAATCGCCGTGCCACAGACCTCGCCATCCCCCTGGGCCGCGTGAGTATCACCCACCGAGAGCAGACCGCCTGCCACTTCCACCGGCAAATAGAGCACCGTGCCCGCGGCCAGATCGCGAATATCCAAATTGCCGCCCACCCGACGCGGCGGCACCACACTGTGCAGACCCGGCTCCGCCAAAGCCAGCCCGATCGTCCCCGCAAACGGTTTGAGCGGCACCCGCCCGCCGGGACCATAGGCCGCCGGGGCCAGCGAGGCCGAATCATAGCGCCAGATGTGCAGCGCTGCCTCCGGAAACTGGTCTGCCAGGAGGCCAAAGCCGGGGATAATTGCCGTCCAGCCCCAGCCTGAGGCTTGGAACTGTTCGATTGTCAGCTTCACCGCATCGCCCGGCTCGGCCCCTTCCAGGTAAATCGGCCCAGTCACCGAATTGACCCGGCTGAAGTCCAGAGCCAGGACATCGGCAACCGTCGAGTCCGGCGTGATCTGGTCGCTGGAGGCGTCGCGAATCTCTAGCTCAACGGTTTCGCCCGGCACCAACACTAAGGCCGGGGGCAGCGAGCGGTCCCAGCCATAGTGACAGTGGCCTGCGTGAATCGTGTGGTTGGTTTGCATGCGTGCGCTCCCTAGGCTGCGACCCGGCTCCGGCTAGACACTATGCGACCAAAACCGACGCCTGCGCAGTGTGCGCGGCTACCGCCGAGCCTCTGCCTTTCTTTCTTTGCTCGCCAGGAAATACCAGGCGCTGCTCAAAACTCTTGCCAATGCTCTACAGTGTTCTCTCATAGAACAGGCAAGCAAGGTTGCAAATAATGGGTCAGATGAGGTCATGGGTGCAAACCTTCAGGTCTGCGGTTATTCTTTTGTCTCTGGCCCTGCTAAGTGCATTGTTAGTGGTTGCCTGTCAGGGGCAGCCAACCGCCAATGCTCCGACAACATCGTCTGAGACCCCAACCGCCGGAGGCGAATTGACCATCGGTCTGGAAGTGGATATCCAATCGATGGATCCGGCTTTTTCCTACGATTTCTACACCAACCAAGTGGTCAATCAGGTCACAGAAGGGCTGCTGAAATTTGAAAACGGCGAAACGATCGTGCCGAATTTGGCCGAGAGCGTTGAGAATCCAGATCCCCTGACCTACGTTTACAAACTTCGCCAGGGTGTCAAGTTCCACGACGGTAGCCCCATGACCGTCGAGGATGTGATTTTTAGCCTGGAACGCATCCGCAATCCCAAAACAGCCTCCTATGTGGGCTGGATGTACGGCAGCGTCGACAAAATCGAAAAAGTTGACGACCAAACCGTCAAAATCAGCCTGAAACAGCCCGACGCCTTTTGGCAGTACGTGCTAGCCACGACCGCCGGGCATGTGGTGAGCAAGGCTCACTATGAAGCCAACACCACCACCTTTGGCAAGCCCGAAGGCGGTGTCATAGGCACCGGTCCCTTCAAGTTCGTCAGCTGGTCCACTGGCAGCGAGATCGTGCTAGAGCGCCATGATGATTACTGGGACAAGGCCAATGGCGGCCCCTATCTCGACAAGGTCACGCTCAAGATTTTGCCAGAAGCCACCACGCGCGTGGCCGGACTGCAAACAGGCGAACTGGGCTTGGTCATGGGACCTGGCGTGCCAGCCGATCAAGTCCCAGTGATCGCCAAAATGGACCCAGTCAAACTGACCCTGACCGAGAGCTACCTCAACGACTGGATCGCCTTTAACACCCAACGCCCGCCCTTTGACAATGTCAAAGTTCGCCAAGCACTCAACTACGCCGTAGACAAAGCCCAGGTGACCCAAACCCTACTGGGCGAGGCGGGAACCGTCGCCAAAACCGTACCGATCGGACCGCGCATCTGGGTGTTTGACCGAGAGAAATGGCAAGCGGCTTACGACCAATTGCCCGATTACACCAAGAATCTAGAAAAGGCCAAACAGCTCCTGGCCGAATCGGGGGCCGCCGAGCAGCTCAACGGCAAGGCGATTACCGTCGATGACAACCCAGTACGCCTGGGTCAGGCACTGGCTTTGCAGGCCGCGGCCAAAGAACTAGGGGTCGAGCTAGCAATCAAGAAGGTGACCGGTCAAGAGCTAAACTCAATCACCTTTGCGGGCGCACGCGACTACGACCTGCTAGCCAACGCCTGGGGCTCCGACTTCCCCGACCCGGCGGGCAATTTGTTGCCAACCTTCCACTCGCGCAATGTGGGCGACGGCGGCTCTAACTTTGCCAACTACAAAAACCCTCAGCTCGACCAGCTGCTCGACCAACAGAGTGCCGCCGACCAGGCCAAGCGCACGGACTTGATGATCCAAGCTCAGCAGATCATCGCCGATCAGTCGGTCTGGATTGTGTTTGATCATCCCAAGCAAATCCTCGCCCTCAACCAAGCCTACAGCGGCTACGAAATCACGCCGCTCTGGTATTGGGACGCCTTTGCCAAAAATCTGCGCAAGGCAGGCTAGAGAGCAATGTTTCGCTATACCGTCAATCGACTGTTGACTCTGATTCCCGTCCTGCTGTTTGTCTCCTTTGTGACCTTTGAACTGGTGCGCCTGACCCCCGGCGACCCCGCGCTAATTATGGTCGGCGGACGGCAAACCACGCCCGAAATCCTGCAGAGCATCCGGCAAAAATACCACCTCGATCAGGACCCGATTCGCCAATATGTGTACTGGGCAGGCCAGGCGGTCCAAGGCGATTTGGGGGAAAGCTTTCGGCTCAAACAGAGCGTGAGCAATCTGATCGGGGCGCGCTTGCCTTTGACGGCCAGACTGATCAGTCTGAGCATGTTGCTCACCATGGCGGTCGCGATTCCGCTGGGCGTGCTCTCGGCAGTTTTCAAAAATACTTGGATCGACTATGCCGCTTCGCTGATTGCGCTGATCGGCGTCTCTTCGCCGGTTTTTTTTACGGGCGTGGTTGCGGTGTTGGTGTTTAGCTATTGGCTGGGCTGGCTACCTGCGTTCGGCAGTGGCAGCGGCTTTTGGGATGAGCTTTACCACCTGCTGATGCCTGCTGTGGTGCTAGCGCTCAGCCTGATCGCGCTCACCGCCCGCATGACCCGCTCCTCGATGCTGGAAGTTCTCAGCAGCGACTACATCGAAGCTGCCAGAGCCAAGGGCTTGCCAGAATCGACGGTTGTGGTCAAACACGCTCTGCGCAATGCGCTAATCCCGGTGGTCACGGTTTCCAATTTGCAAATTGGTTTTCTGATCATCGGCAGCGTGTTGGTGGAATACACCTTCGGCCTCGGCGGCCTCGGCGGCCTGATCACCGATGCCATCCAAAACCGGGACTATCCGCTGGTCCAGGGCACGGTCCTGTTGCTGGCGGTGCTGTTTGTGCTACTGAATCTGGTGACCGACTTGCTCTACGCCTGGATTGACCCACGCATCCGCTATCGCTAAGCCTTTATGTCCCTCGATCCCAATTCTGTCGCGCCGGGGCTAGAGTCTGCCGAACTGCGGCGGCGGCCCCTTTGGCAGCTGCCGTTTTTTCGCAACAGCTTGGCCGTGGTCAGCGCAGTGGTCCTGCTGGGGCTGCTGGTCATGGCGGTCGCCGCGCCGCTGTTGACGACCCAGGACCCGCTGGCTCAGGACCTCAGCAGTTCTCTGGTCGGGCCGAGTCCGGAGCATTGGCTGGGCACCGATAAGCAGGGGCGCGATGTCTGGAGTCGGGTGGTCTATGGCACGCGACCAGCTCTAGGCGGCGCGCTGTTGGTGGTGCTGTTCTCGGCGCTGCTCGGCATTCCCTTGGGCTTGGTCTCTGGCTACTACGGCGGCTGGCTAGACAACCTGCTCATGCGAGCGCTGGACATGCTGCTGGCTTTTCCGCCGCTGTTGCTGGCGATTTTGATCGTGGCGACCTTTGGGCGCAACCTGACCAACGCCACGATTGCCCTGGGGATTGTGTACGTGCCCGCTCTGGCTCGACTGGTGCGCAGCGTCGCCCTAGTGCAGCGCCAGCAGACTTACATCGAGGCGGCGCGGGCAGTTGGCTACGGCGACCGGCGCATTCTGTTTGGTCACCTGCTGCCGAACTTGCTCTCGCCAATTTTGGTCCACGCCTCGATTGATTTGGCCTACGCGATTTTGGACCTGGCGGCGCTGTCGTTTTTAGGGCTGGGGGTGCAGCCGCCAACGCCCGACTGGGGCTCGATGCTGGCCGAAGGACGTTCCTATCTGCTGCTCTCGCCCTATCCGGCGCTCTGCTCTGGCTTGGCGATCATGATCGCTGTGGTTGCGTTCAACTTGCTGGGCGATGGCTTGCGGGCGCAGCTCGATCCCCGGCAGCGGGAGGTCTGAGCATGGCCCCGTTGCTGGCGGTCACAGATTTGAGCATCCGCTTCCGTAGCCCGCGCGGTTCGCTGCTGGCGGTGGATGGCCTCTCGTTTGAGCTGGGGGCGGGCGAAGTGGTCGGCCTGGTGGGCGAAAGTGGCAGCGGCAAAAGCGTGACCAGTCGCTCGCTGATTGGTCTGGTGCCGCAGCCTCCGGGTCAGGTGTCGGGCAGCATTCGCTTGGAGGGGACCGAGCTGGTCGGGCAGTCGCAGCAACTGCTGCGCCGTCTGCGCGGCGAGCGCCTGGCCATGATCTTCCAGGACCCGATGACCTCGCTCAATCCGCTGTACGCGGTCGGCGAGCAGGTGGCTGAGACCCTGCGCTTTCACAAGCGGCTGAAGCGTCGGGAGGCCGAGGCGCAAGTGGTGGCGCTGTTTGAGCAGGTTGGCCTGTCGCAAGCCCAGCAGCGGCTGCGGGCTTATCCCTACCAGCTGTCGGGCGGCATGCGGCAGCGGGTGATGATCGCCATGGCGATTGCCTGTAATCCCCGGCTGCTGATCGCCGATGAGCCGACCACGGCCTTGGATGTCACGATCCAGGCGCAGATTCTGGCGCTGCTGCGGCAGCTCAACCAGGCGCGGGGCATGGGGCTGTTGCTGATCAGCCACGACCTGGGCGTGGTGGCGCAGATCTGCCAGCGGGTGATGGTGATGTACGCGGGCCGAATCGTCGAGCGGGGGCCGGTGGCAGCGCTGTTTGCACCGCGCAGTCAGGGCGGTCAGATTCTGCACCCCTACACGCTGGGCTTGCTGCGCTCCACGCCGAATCTGGAGCAGCGCCAAGGGCGTCTCCAGCCGATTGCCGGTGCGCCGCCGGACCTGAGCCGGTTGCCCAGCGGTTGCGCGTTTCATCCCCGCTGCCCGCTGGTGCAGGCGCGTTGCCGCAGCGAGCGCCCTGAGCTGCGTGAGCTTCAGCCCGGCCACTTCAGTGCCTGTCACTTCGCCGAAGACCTGTAGGTATGACTGCAAATCTTGGCGCAAAGCCTGCCCTGCCTGGAACCGAGCCGCTGGTGGTGACGCGCGGTCTACGCCGGACCTTCACGCTGCCACAAGACGGGTGGGCTCGCCTGCGCGGCGAGCCCGCAGCCCAGGTGGTGGCGGTGGCGGATCTCAATCTGGAGATCCCGCGCCGGACCACGGTGGCCCTGGTTGGCGAAAGCGGCTGCGGCAAGTCCACGGCGGGGCGCTGCATCTTGGGCCTGATCGAACCCAGCGCGGGCAGTGTCCACTTCGATGGCGAAGCGGTGCTGGCGACCAACTCGCAGAGCTTCCGCGCTCTGAGGCGCAGAATGCAAATTATTTTTCAGGATCCCTACTCTTCGCTCAATCCGCGCCAGACGGCAGGGCAGATGCTGGCAGAGGTGCTGGCGTTTCACCAGCTCAGTCCCAGCCGGGCCGAACGCCAGCAGCGGGTGCGAGCGTTGCTGGCCCAGGTGGGGCTCAACGCAGTCCACGCCGAGCGCTATCCCCATGAGTTTTCGGGGGGGCAGCGGCAGCGGCTGGGCATTGCGCGGGCGCTGGCAGTTGAACCTCAGTTCATCGTCTGCGATGAGCCGGTGTCGGCGCTGGATGTGAGCGTGCAGGCTCAGATCATCAATCTGCTCGAAGACTTGCAAGCGGCGCACGGCCTGACTTATCTATTTATCTCGCACGATCTCAGCGTGGTGCATCACATCAGCCGGGTGGTGGCGGTGATGTATCTGGGGCAAATAGTGGAGCAAGCGCCCACCGAGGAGCTGTTTGCTCAGCCGCACCATCCCTATACGCGGGCCTTGCTGGCGGCAATTCCCCGGCTGGAGGTCAGTCAGCGCCGTCCGCCCAGCCAGGTGCGAGGCGAACTGGCCGCTGAGCTGGCCGGGCAACAGGGCTGCAGTTTCCGCAATCGCTGTCCCCAGGCAATGGCTCAGTGTGAGGCTGACCCGCCCTGGCAAGCAGTGGGGGCTGGGCACTGGAGCCGCTGCTGGCTGGACAGCTGAGGGGATTGTGTCGTCACCTGAGACCCTGACGACCCTGCCTGGCGTGGTCGGGGCTAAGACGGCGTTTGCGGCAATTCAGCGGCAACTTACGGCAATTTAGCGGCAACTTGCGGCAGTTGGGCGGGGACTGGTATCAGTTGGGCGGGAACAGGTCGCCATCCAGCGGCAACTTGGCGTAGTTGGGCGGCAACTCAGATCGGTCGGGCGGGAACTTGCCACAGTTGGGCGGCAACTCGGATCGGTTGGGCAGGCAGGGTTTAGGACAGGGCGGGCTTGAACCTTCAGCCTGAATTTGAGTTCAAGGCTCAGTGCCGGAATTGTTGCGGTTCGATTAGTAGGCTACAGTACGTCTACCCGTGTAACAAAGCTATCCTTTCGAGCCGAAAAGATAGACCCAATAATCGATTAAATCGCAGAACAAGTCTGAGACACTACTAATACTAGTTTCCTGAAGTTGAATAATTTCTTGAGCATTAACCAGGGTTTTTGAAATTCCACCAAGCGGCAATAGCTCTAACGGTGCAATGCCCAGGCGAACCCGTTTTTATTTGCTAAGGTGTGAGCTAAATTTTCCTGGCTTAGAGCGGCCTACCTGTATTCAGAAACAGGACTTTGCCAGTAAGCACCCATGATTCTTCGAGACCTCTCTGAAGAGATTGCCTAATTTATTCTCTGGGGGGAAACGATGACCACCACCTTAAAACGCCAAAAGGAACTCATTCTATCTTTGGGCGGCATGAGTTGTGCGGCCTGCGCCAGTAACATCGAACAGACGTTGAATGCCGTACCCGGTGTGTGCTTAGCCAGCGTCAACTTTGCGACCGAACAAGCCGCTGTGCAGTACGACCCAGACCGAGTTGGCTTGATCCAACTTCAGCAGGCAGTGGTCGAGCTAGGGTTCAGCGCCCGCGAACTAGACAATGGCGTGCCCGACCAAGACCCCGAACGGGCACAACGCGCGGCAGCCATGGCCCGCCTTCAGCGCAAGGCGCTGCTGGGCTCGGGGTTGAGTGTGATCTTAATGGTGGCCAGCCTGCCGATGATGGGGCTGCCGCTGCCGGGGCTGCCGACCTGGCTGCACGATCCTTGGCTGCAACTGCTGCTGGCGACACCGGTGCAGTTTTGGTGTGGTTGGCAGTTTTATCTGGGCGCGATCCAGTCGTTCAGACACCGCCGGGCGAACATGAACACCCTAATCGCCCTAGGGACGAGCGCAGCCTACTTCTACTCTGTGACCACCACGCTGTTCCCCCGCTTTTTCTACGAACACCAGCTAGCCGCCCACGCCTACTACGAAACCTCAGCGGTGATCATTACCTTGATCCTGGTGGGCCGCTGGCTGGAGGCCAGGGCACGGGGCAAAACCTCCGAAGCCATCCGCAAGCTGATCGGCCTGCAGGCCAAAACCGCCCGGGTGATTCGCGACCAACAAGAGCTAGACATTCCCGTGGAGCGGGTCCAGGTGGGCGACCTGATTCTGGTCCGCCCCGGCGAGACCGTGCCGACCGATGGCGAGATTGTCGAGGGACAATCGGCGCTCAACGAGTCGGTGATCACCGGCGAAAGCCTGCCCGTGACCAAGGGGCCTGGCGATCCGGTGATTGGCGCGACCCTCAACCAGAGTGGCAGTTTCAAGTTCCGGGCCAGTCGCGTGGGCAAAGATACGGCGCTCGCCCAGATTGTGCGCTTGGTACAACAGGCGCAAGGCTCGAAGGCCCCGATTCAGCGGCTGGCCGACCAAGTGACCGCCTACTTTGTGCCCGTGGTGATTGGCGTGGCGGTGCTCACCTTCGGAGTGTGGTGGTGGGTGAACGGAGACGTGACATTGGCACTGATTAATGCGGTTGGCGTGCTGATCATTGCTTGCCCCTGCGCCCTGGGCTTAGCGACGCCGACTTCAATCATGGTCGGCACGGGCAAGGGTGCAGAGTGCGGCATTTTGGTCAAAGACGCCAGCAGCCTGGAGGTGGCCTACAAGCTCACCACCGTCGTGTTGGATAAGACCGGCACCCTCACCCAGGGCAAACCCAGCGTCGTCCACGTCGAAGCCTGCAACTACGACGGCCAGGAGCTGTTGCGTCTGGCGGCAGCGGTCGAGCGCCACTCCGAACACCCGATCGGTCGGGCGATTGTGGAGCATGCGCTGGCCGTGGGCATCACACTCCCCGAGCCGCAGCAGTTCGAGGCGATTGCCGGGCAGGGCATCCGGGCCGTCGTGGCAGGCGTCACCGTCCGGATTGGCAGCCAGCGCTTTTTGGGCGAGGAGGGCCTGCCGGTGGGTGCCGCTTGCTACGCCGCCTTGCGCGACCTCAAGCACCGCCTGGAAAGCGAGGGCAAGACGGCGGTGTGGGTCAGCGTTGAGGCGCAGGTAGCGGGGCTAATCGGCGTAGCTGATACCCTCAAGCCCAACGCCGCGCGGGTGGTCAGGGCCTTGCAGAAACTCGGCTTAGAGGTGGTGATGCTCACCGGCGACAACCGAGCCACTGCCCAGGCGATTGCCCAGCCCCTGGGCATCCAACAAGTCCTGGCGGAAGTCCTGCCGCATCAAAAAGCGGGCAAAATCCAGCAGCTGCAAGGCGCGGGCCGAATCGTGGCGATGGTGGGGGATGGCATCAACGATGCACCGGCCTTGGCGCAGGCGGACGTAGGCATGGCGATTGGCACCGGCACCGATGTGGCAATCGAAGCCAGCAACATCACCCTGATCTCCGGCAATCTTCAAGGAATTGTCACGGCAATCGCGCTCAGTCGCGCCACTATCCGCAACATCCGCCAGAACCTGTTCTTCGCGTTTGTCTATAACAGCCTCGGCATCCCGCTGGCGGCGGGCCTCTTCTACCCCTTCACGGGCTGGTTGCTCAACCCGATCTTTGGCGCCCTGGCAATGGCGCTATCCTCGGTGTCGGTGTTGACCAATGCCCTGCGCTTGCGCCAGTTTCAGGCTCGGGAGATCGGCTAGCAGTGCGCTCGTCCGCCCTCTCGCTAGGCGCAGTTAGTTAAGGTACACTCCAGATGCAACTTTGCCGCAGATGTATTTTGGAGATACGCTATGCCGCTTCTTGAAGCTCCCTCTGTTGCTGTCTTTGCCAGCGAAAATGCGGTTCCAGTTGCTCAATTGCCGCAGGTATGGCAAGCGATCGCCAAGGGCGAGGCAGGCGTGGGTCTTGCCGATCCGCAGCGCTCGGTTGAGATGGCGCAGCTGTTCCAGTACAAGTTAGAGCACGGGGACCTGGACTTGTTCCACGAGCGGCCTCAGCTGGCCCATCTCAAGCCCGCGTTCTGTGAGCTGTTCGGGCAGCTCGCCCGCGAGACCCTGGAATTCTACGGGCACGACTTCAAGCTCGAGAGCTATCCGGATTTTGAAGCGCTGGTGCGCAGCCTTGAAGCGAGGGGCGAAGCCTACGTCAACGAGCTGAAGGTCGCTCGCATTGGCCGGGACCTGTTTGAGGAATTTGGCTACGAACTGCCCGCCAGCTTCTACCAGGTGCATCTGGCTCCAATTTACCGAGATCACGTGTTCGAAGAGCGGGCGCTACGCTTTGACCCCCGCGATCAGGAGCACAAACGCGCCTGGGATGCGACGCTCCACGCTGGCAAGGTGTTTGCGGTTCAGATGAAGATCCAGAGCCTTGCATCCCAGTACGGGTTCACCTATCAGCATGGCTGCGGCTGCGACTCCCACCTCTCCTCGATCGATCAGGCGCAAGGGACGTTTGACTATGACTTAAACACGCCTAAGCGTCAGCGATGGCTGCGCAGTTTCATCTGGACGATGTGGTATGAATATGCGTTCTTTCACGTTGTACCGAATACTCGCTACCTGGTGTGACGGCCCTCACTGCACCACTCTGCTCAGCAGTGTAATGAGCGATTGCCGACACTGAGGCTCAGACCAAAGCACCTGCACTGTACCTGATTTTTGACCGCATAAATTGCGGGCAATGAGCTAAATCAAGGGCAATGCAGGTGCGATCTGTGGGTACGTTCACTGGATCAGGACTATTCACAATAAGGATTGCATAAAAATTTTCCGGAAAGCCCACCGAGCCTGAGAAGACCTTGGGTGTGGGGGAAAGACGGTATCGTAGATCACCGGCTCACGCTGTGCAGACAGATCAAGCTAACTTCAATTTGCAAGATGGCTCTCAGCATCAACCTCTCTGCGCGAACGACTGACTCCCAGTTGCTACCGGGTGGGCAAGCGATAGGGATCTGGCCTCTTGTACAAGTTTTTAGGAGCCATTAGTGCTCTGATTTTATAGACTCTGTTGATTTGTGTTGTGTTCCTGCTCGACGGTAGTGTAGGGTTTGAATCGTCTTATCGCGTGCCTTTTAGTATCTCTGCAACCCCGAATCGACTGAAGGGTAGTGCTAGGTGCAATTTTGTCTTCACTCCAGTCTAGATCCCTCTATCTTGTTGATGAGTTTGAACCCTAAATTGCAGGTGGTCAGGATCCAAGTTCACACTGCAACCTCCAATCCACACTGAGCAAGGGCTCGGTGATACTCTCAGCTGCCATGCCTGCCCTGGCAATGGTGACGAACTTCTCTGAGTGAGGCAATCCAGGAGGTCCTTTTGCAGCTAATGACTCTCTCCCGTCAGTCTCATTCGCACCCAGCGCAGGTGCAGACGATTGCTCTGGATAAAATTCGGCTGGATGGAGGCACTCAACCCCGCGCCAAACTCGATGACATCCTGATCAGCGAGTACACCGAGGCGATGCAGAATGGCGCTATCTTTCCGCCAGTTGCGATCTTCTATGACTCTCAGGATTACTGGCTCGCGGATGGCTTCCACCGTCTCAATGCTGCTCAAAAGGCTGGTTTACGGGAGATTGCCGCTGAGGTCTACTCGGGAACTCAACTAGATGCTCAGTGGCATAGTTACAGCGTCAATCAGTCCCACGGTCTGCGGCGTTCTAATGAGGACAAACAACGCGCGGTTAGGGCGGCCTTACTGCATACATACGGGGCTCGTTGCTCTGATAGTGAGATCGCCAGACATTGTGCGGTGAGTGTCTCAACTGTCTGGAAGCACCGCAAAGAATTGGAGCTGTCTTCCCAAATTGAGAAGGTGCAAACCCGTACGGTAACCCGTAAGGGCACGACTTATACGATGAATACAACCGCAATTGGCCCCAGGGGAGGGCAGACGGCATTGGCAACCGCAAAACTGCCCACGGTTCAACCGGCTGCTGATTCGCCAAAGGAGGGTCAACCGGAACAAGACAGTGACGGACGCTCGGATTTGCCAACCCTGCCTAGAACTGTTGCACTGAAGGCGATACAAGAGACGGGCCGCCCGGATGTATCTCGGAGGCTGATCGTACCTGCCAAGGAAGGTGCTTATACGCCCAGCGAAATCATGGAGGCAGTGTCTCAATGCCTTGGCAGCAGGGTTGATTTTGGCTCCGATGCAAATGCACAGATTGCACCGGTCCCCAGCACTTTTTGTCTGACTCGGGAGAACCGTCTGGTGCTTGGGCGGCTTGCCAACTCTACCTGTGATCAGCCTCCTGATAGCCAGGTCGAGTTGTGGCTCAGTAAGCTGATTTCCCAGTACGAAACTGGAGCCACGCGCGAGGCAATTGTGTTGGTCAAGGCAGACACCTCAACGTTCTGGTTTAGACGGATTTGGCAAGTTGCGGCCGCTGTTTGCTTTCTCAGTCAACCTTTGAATATCACCCATGAGAGTGGTGAACAAGAAAGCCTCGTCTTGTCTAGTGCAGTCGCTTATCTCGGCTCCAGAGT
Source organism: Leptolyngbya sp. SOY_34_metabat_272 (assembly GCA_031399305.1). Classification (GTDB taxonomy): domain Bacteria; phylum Cyanobacteriota; class Cyanobacteriia; order FACHB-261; family FACHB-261; genus FACHB-261. The sequence continues at coordinate 22,266 of JANNOU010000051.1, read as the reverse complement.
AGACAGATTCTACAAGACTTTCTGGCGCTTAGGTTCGATTGTGAAAGTCATTGAGCTGGATTTGTCGGCAGGGTGAGTCCACCGCTTTACAGATACGGGGGAAAGCGGTTTCCATCAAACCTTGGAGAGTTCTATCGTTCATGGCGGCTGAATTCGTACAGATTGGCAGCAAGATTTTTCAGACCACTGAAATTATCAAGCTGTTGGAGCGCTACCAACTTTTGTATCCTTTGCTCAGGGGAATGATTATTGACGAAGCCATTCAGGAGCTTACTTGCACTCAGGAGCAGGTTGACGAAGCTTTAGAGAATTTCCTGCGTCAGCAAAACCTAACCTCTCCGGAAAATCTGCAAACCTGGCTGGAAACTCAGAGGTTGACAATGGAAAAGCTTCGAGAACACGTCGCCCGGCCAATCCTGATCGAGAAGTTCAAACACTCATCCTGGGACTCTAAAGTCCAGCCCTATTTTTTATCTCGAAAAAAAGACCTGGATCAGGTGATGTATTCTCTGTTGCGAGTTAAACAGGAAAATATTGCCCAAGAACTGTACTTCCGAATCGAAGAGGGAGAAAGCTCTTTTGCAGAGATAGCTCGACAGTATTCACAGGGGCCCGAGGCTCATACCTCAGGGGTCATCGGCCCAATACCCTTGAATTCTGTTCACCCTGAGCTTGCTAGATTGCTGTCTAAAGCCCAGTCTGGAGAACTTCAATCACCCGTTAGAATTGATGGTTGGTTTGTAATTGTAAGACTAGAAAAATTTCTCTCAGCACAGCTTGACCAGTCTATGAAAAATAAGTTGATTGACGAAATTTTTGAGGATTGGATTAACCAAAACATTCGCCAAATAGGACCCTTGAAAATTCTCGACCAACGTCCTCAAAATCTGGTCTGAATCCAAATGAATTCTCATCAAGATGCTTCTTTAGCCCAAATTGAAATTCGGAATACGCTAGCTAAGACTCCGCCGTTTGATCGTTTGAGTGTCAATCTTTCGGAGCTGGCTCAGCGTTGCCAATTTCTGCGCTACCACATGGGGCAGACCATGTTGGTTCGAGAGAAGTTACCCACCCAAGTTATGGTGATCTACCAGGGTGAGGTGAGAATCATGGGCCATACCCCGAGCCAATCGGGACCTATCAGTTTGAGGCGGGCTGGGCCTGGAGAAATCGTAGGCTGGGCCAGCCTAGTACGAGGTTTACCCTGCGATACGGTCATCGCCTCAACTGAGGTGACCGTCATTACGATATCGGCGGCACATTTCCTAGAACTGCTGAATTCAGAGCCTAATTTCGCTCAAGAATTCCGAGAACGCTGCTCAGTCAGTGAGGTGTTTGAGCTGCTCAATCTTGAGCTGCAACCCTACTCGGTGAACGGTCGTCAGCTAAGGGAACTTGCCTGCAAAATCTGGCCAGAGACCGTGGTATTGACTCTAACCCAGGGTCAAGTCGCAACGGAGATCTTTGACCCTCATCGACTTTGGTTGGTGAGCCGGGGTCGCGTGGAGGGATATTCTGCAGGGCAGCGGTTGGTGATTGATACCTCTCGCCAGTCACTGACCGTCGAGGGAATGCCAGAGGTAAGGCTCCTGGGCTTATCTAAAGCTCAACTGCTGCTCGATACAACAGGGGCGTTGCTGCTGCGGCAAGCCCCCATTCCCAGCGTCCAAGCGTCTGAACTACCCTATGCCTCTGAGCAGGTTCTGGAAAGTCTCGAAGAGCTCAGCACATCCGAGCCTCAGTACCCCTATGTGCACGGCAAAGGGTTGTTAGAGGTTGTTCTGGCCTGCCTTCAGATGCTGAGTCAGCACTTGAACTTACCCTTTCGTCGAGACGCGCTCCAAAAAGTTCTCACTCATCAAATTGAACGCGCGGGCGGTATTTCTCTGCCTTTCTTTGGGCTCACCGCTGAGCTGTTAGGATTACAAACCCAAATTGTAGAACTACGGGCCACTGACCTAGCTCGGGTAATAACACCAGCTATTATTCGCTGGGAATCTAGCCTGGCGATTATCTACGAAATCAGTTCTCAAGAGGTGGTTCTGGCGATCCCAGAGACTGGCATTGTCCGTCGAAAGACCGCCGACTTCGCTCAGGTTTGGGGCTCCGAGGGTCAGGTCCTCCTAGTCAAGACAGCCAAGTCCCCTAAAGAGCGATTCAGCCTGCGCTGGTTTCTGCCTCTGCTGCAGCGCTACCGTAGGTCATTAATCGAAGTTTTAGTGGCTTCGCTGATTGCTCAGATATTCGGCTTGGCGAACCCTCTGCTCACACAGACCATTATTGATAAAGTGATCGGCCAAAATAGCTTAGACACACTCTATGTATTAAGCTCTTTTTTGGTTGTGGTTTCTATTTTAGAAGTCGTTTTAATCAGCGTCAGAACCTTTTTGTTTGTTGACACGACTAACCGTATCGACCTGGCATTGGGCTCACAAACCATCAACCACCTGCTGCGTTTACCTCTGCGTTATTTCGAGCAAAGGCCAGTTGGAGAGCTATCGACTCGGGTTGGCGAATTAGAAAAGATCCGCCAATTTCTAACTGGTACAGCTCTAACTGTGGTGTTGGATGCTATTTTCTCGGTAGTCTACATCGTGGTCATGCTGTTCTACAGCTGGTTTTTGACCTTGATTGCCTTGGGAGTCGTACCCTTGCTAGGTTTGATTACAGTTTTCTGCTCTCCAATTATCCGCAATAGGCTGCGGGAGCGGGCTGACCGGAATGCTGAGGTTCAATCCTATCTAGTAGAGGTCTTGTCTGGGATCCAGACGGTCAAGGCTCAGCGTGTTGAGCTGCAGGCTCGTTGGCGTTGGCAGGAACGCTATGCCAACTATATATCGGCCAGTTTTAAGACCGTGATGGCCTCGACCATAATTGGCTCAGTTAGCGATCTACTCAACAAGATATCTGGCCTCGCACTCCTCTCAGTTGGTGCTTACTTGGTCCTGCAAAACCAGCTAACTTTAGGACAGCTGATTGCATTCCGAATCATCGCAGGATACACAACCAGCCCGCTGCTGAGATTGGTTCAAACTTGGCAAAAGTTCCAAGAAACAGCCCTGTCTATCGAAATTCTCGGTGATATTTTAGACTCGCCTCAGGAATTCGAAGAAAGTAGCCAGGACAACATTCCGATGCCATCGATCCAGGGTGCTGTGAAATACGAAAAGATTTCGTTCAGCTTTGCCCAGAGTATCTCTCCACAGCTCAAGAATATTAGCGTTGAGTTTTCCCCAGGTTCTTTCATCGGCATCGTCGGTCAAAGCGGTTCCGGAAAAAGCACAATGCTCAAGCTGCTCTACCGATTCTATGAGCCTAGTGTAGGTCGAATATTTGTCGATGACTACGATATCAATAAGGTTGAACTCTACTCCCTACGCCGTCAGATCGGAATTGTTATGCAAGACACTTTTCTATTTGAAGGGAGCGTTAGAGACAACATCGCTTTGAGCAATCCTGACGCTCCGGTTGAGGACGTCGTTCGAGCTGCCAAAATTGCGGCAGCTCATGAGTTTATTATGAATTTGCCTCAGGGATACAACACCCGAGTTGGAGGAAGAGGGTCGAAGTTATCCGGCGGGCAGCGCCAACGAATTGCAATTGCTCAGGTTGTGCTACAAAGCCCTCAGATCATCGTCTTGGACGAGGCAACCAGCGCCTTAGATTATCATACAGAGAGAGAAGTCTGCACCAATTTGGTCGAAGCTTTTCGCGGGAGAACAGTTTTCTGCATCACCCACCGCCTGAGCACCGTAAGAGATGCAGACAGAATTCTCATGATGGAGCAGGGGTCGATTGTCGAGCAGGGATCTCATGACGAACTCATGGCTCTCCGAGCTCGCTACTTTTCTCTCTACCAACAGCAGGACTCTCAGTCCTGATGTCGATCCACGTCTAGGCAGCGAGAATCAATCCCTTAAAGTAGGAGCTCAAAGTCATGAGAGAAGCGCTTAGAGGTAAATCGAATGGCCCCATCGCAGCTGCGCAGGCTGGCTTGGAGGCCGTCTTTGGTGGCAAGACCGGCGGCAAAACCGATATCAAACCAGAGCAGGCGCAGGAGCAAGCTCGTCCCGAGACGTACGCGCCTGCGCTCAGCCCCAATCTTGATCGTACGGTTGTTCTCAAGCAGTCCAAAACTTGGTCGCGCGCGATCCTCTGGATTATCACGGGAACCACAACCTCTGCCCTGACCTGGGCCAATTTCGCCAAAATCGAAGAGGCCATCCCTGCCACTGGTAAGCTAGAGCCCCAAGAGTCTGTCAGACCTATTCAAATGCCGGTCGGCGGTGTAGTCCAATCGGTCTATGTCAAGGAAGGCCAGCAGGTCAAGCGCGGTGATCTGCTTATTCGCCTGGATCCGACCAGCGCCCAGTCTAAGCTGGATTCTCTAAACAGTGTGCGTCAGGATCTGGTTGCGGAGAGCCAATTTTATCTGGCTCAGCTGCGTGGGGCCTCACCGCTACCGCTGGATGCGCTGGCTTCTGAGCAGGCTACTCTATCGCCAGAACTAGTCAATTTGACGAAGAGCCGAGCGACCCTAGCCTCAGAGAGCCAGGTGTTTCGAGCCCTAATTCAGGGCAGTCCCAGTGGCCTCGACTCCCGCCCTGAGTCTCTGGAGAAGTTTCGAGCCATACAACTGGATTTGGACTCGCGCGTTAACTCCGCTACCTTGCAGGTTAGCCAACTGGAGGTTCAGCTTCGCCAAACCCAAATCCAGTTGGCCACCTCAAAAAATATTGTGGCTGCTAACCAGAACATCTTAGAGAGTTTTAGACCTCTTTGGGAGGAGGGTGGAATTTCTCGACTTCAATTTCTGAAGCAGGAATTAGAAGTTCAGAACAGCCAGAGCCAGGTGGCTCGCCTGGTTGAGGAACAAATGCGACTGAAGTTCGCCATTAGCCAGGCGGCCCAAGAAAAGCAGAACCTCGTGATCGCTGCCCAGAAAGACTGGCTCAACACCATTTCACAGAACCAGGGAAAAATCGCTGAGATCGATGGCCAATTGACTAAATCGCTTGTCGAGAACAAGAAACGCATTGCCGAAGTTGATGATCAGATCAGACAAGCCAAGCTGACTTTACAGTATCAAGAGCTTAGAGCTTCGGAAGACGGAACCATTTTTGATCTGAAAGCATTGTCGCCTGGATTCGTTGCCAATTCTAGTGAGCCGGTTCTTAAAGTTGTTCCTGAAAATGACCTGACTGCCAAAATATATATCTCGAATGAGGATATTGGCTTCGTCAAACCAGGCATGAAGGTTGATGTCAAGATTGATTCATTCCCATCAAACGAGTTTGGCGACATCAAGGGAGAAATCACTTGGATCGGCGCAGATGCACTTCCCCCAGATCCGGCTGAGGGACGAAACACGTACATGTTCCCGGCTAAGATCCGTCTGGATAGCCAGTCCTTGCAAGTGAGTGGTAAGAGTCTAACGCTTGGTTCTGGTATGTCGCTTCGTGCCAACATCAAGGTACGTAAGCGGACTGTGATGAGTATTTTCACTGAGCAATTTGCTCAGCAGGTTGAGAGTATAGAATCGACTCGTTGAAGGCTTTAGCTCAACGAGAACAAGTGTTGTCCTTGGGTTGGCTAGGCCCTAGAGGTTGTGAGTTTACTGCACACGCTACCTGGAGAGCAAGGCATGTCCAATTCGTCTCCGCACAAAGTTGTCAGTGCTGCCCATCGAAATCAACGGGGTATTCTGTCCGTCTCTCCGAATGAAATGGTGCTGCCGTTTGCCTCGAGTTCTGAGGCAAAGTATAACAGTGCATTGGCTAACTCATCAGAGCAGGCTGAACCTCCAACTGACCCAGGCCTGCGCGCTGTCAAGCGAACAACTAGCTCTAAAGTAGACGCTCAAATTCCTGCCAATTTTCGGCAATTGGCTCAACAGGAAAGCTTGGAAACAGCTCTACCCAAGCCTGATTCTGAGATGTCGGAGCCTACGCTTAGGCCTTCGGGTTCTAACCTTGCTTCAACTGATGCCACTGAGATTGGCATTCAAGATTCACAGCAAGTCAGAGCCAGAATCTTGGAGGCCGCAGCGACCTCTCAGACACAAACAGATCGCCCTGAGGCTGCTGCTAGATTGGAAGCTCTGCAAGGCAAGCCGAAGAAAAAGTTTCTCATCTTCCATCTGGGATTAATCACAATCCTGAACCTCTCTCTGCTGTCTGCAACGGCTGCCGCGAGCCTTGTCCTGATTACCGTCCAGCAGCTTGAAACTCGTATGGCTCAGGAGCACAACAAAGCGAGCAATTCTCAATCCCAAATGAGTCATTAGACAGGCTCTACCCTCCAGAACAGCCACCCCAGTGGGATTGGCCAGGATAGAAAACGGCTGACGAGGATTGCATGACTGCTGTCCTCATCGCTGTGTTTGATTATAAATACTCTCCGAGGGGGGCGTTTGCCCCCACCCCCCCACTGGGGGACGAAGCGCCCCAGACTTGCTGGGTAAGCGGGTCCTGGTCGCTTCGCTACCCCCTCCCTACCTTCGCCACCCAACACTGCGCTTCCCAAGCTCGGAGCCCGAAGCGTCGAGTACCAAGACCGGCAGGTCGAGCCATCAGCTGCAGACTCCGAGCCCTGCACTCGCTCTCCCGAGCAGCCAGCCGGGAAAGTCGAGAAAATGACTCGAACTTCCGAGCCTTCAGCCCGGAGCGCCGAGTTGCAGACTGGAGGCTTAGAGTGCTCAGCCGAATGCTGCGAGTTCCAGGCTCGGCAGACCGAGTGGCCAGCGGCCAGCGAGTTGTAACGACAGCGAGCCAACCCAGTTGGCAACGGATAGAACGGATGGGCGACCGGTCAATCCCTCAAATCCCCATCCGTTCCATCCGCTTCCGAATCCGTTGCCAATTCCCTTCAGTTGATACTAGTGCGAAGCGCCTCCCCCAGTCCCCCTGCGCAAGGAGTTAGTGACTCGCTTGGTCAGGGACACTTGGTTCTGAGCGCGACTAGGGTGTTCGGAGGCTCATCGGTGAGGTTTGTCTACTCACTGCTGGGCAATGGAAACAGCCTTGGAACTATTGACGGTATTTCAATACTTCTGTATGGACAGACTTGATTCCACAAACGCGATGTTCTTCACAGAGTGTGTTCAAAACGGCAAAAAGTTTTAAGCCATATTGGCTGCCAATGCCCAGGAGTGCAGCGAAGATCATCAGCTGGGCCGTGAGTAACAGTAGAGACAATCTTGAAGTTGAGGAAAACTGGCCGTCTAACTTTTGAAGTCGCTCAATTCGATTTCTGAAGGGAGACCACTGAAGAAAGGGAATCGGTTTGCCCAGCGTTTGGGACGCAGCCCGTAGAGCTGATTCAAGCTCAGCAACTGAGTTAAAGCGGTTTGAGGGCAGCTTTTCAAGGCAATGCATCACGATGTCCTCAACCAAAGGTGGAACGGTCTCGCAGCCGGGCTGTTCTCGCAGAGAGATGGGCTCTTGCGAGCTGTGAGCCAAAGCCCAGGCTAAGCCGTTAACACTCTGCTTCCCGTTCTGCCCGAAGCCAAAGGGGTCGGTCCCTGACAGCATCTCGTACATGATCATGCCCAAGCTGTAAATATCAGCTCGCCCGTCTACTGCTTTATGAGCACTTAGCTGCTCGGGGGCGGCGTAGTGTGCAGTTCCCAGGAAAAGGTCGTGACTGGTTAAGTAGGACTGCTCAGCTTGCTCATACTGAATTTTAGCAATGCCAAAGTCTAAGATTTTTACCAATTCCCCAGTGGCGGTCGGAATCAGAAAAATATTGCCTGGCTTGAGGTCCCGATGCACGACTTTAATCCGCTCGGTAGATTGATCGGCCTCTGCGGGGAGCCTGAAGCCCTCGTGTGCCAACCGTAAGCCAGCACAGACCTGGAGCAGAATACTCAGGGCTCGCTCAACACTGAGTTGCCCTTCTGTCTTGAGCAGTTTTCCCAGTGTCCTACCTGGTAAATACTCCATCACATAGAACAATTGACCTTCGCTGGTGACGCCATAGTCACTGACCTGAGCGATATGCTTACTTTTCAAGGCTGCGCACACAGTTGCCTCATGCTCAAATCGCCGTCGAAAAGTTTCCTCAGAAGCTAGCGTTTTTTTTAGAATTTTTACAGCAACCTTGCCTTTACGCACGGTATCGATAGCCTGGTAAACGGTACCCATACTGCCCTGACCCAATTCCCTATGCAAGAGATAGCGTTTGCTGGCGTCAACGAAGCGATAAGCTGGGGAGGTCATCTGTATTACAAATCTAAAATGGGTCTTTTTTGAGGTGGTCGAGCCAGCACCTAGTTGAAGCGCTGGCTAGGTCAAAGGGAACCGACGTTTTTCACCAGAGAGGGTCCGGTTGGCTGGCTCAGACGGCTGGATAGCCAATCTGGCTCAAAGCCTTACGCACCATGTCTTCAGATTGAGTGGTATCGACTTGCACAAGCTTGGTTTTGGGATCCGCCTGAACCGTTGCCACTGGATCTAGCTCTTGAATCGCGGTGGTGACGGTTTTTACGCAACCAGAGCAAGATATACGAGGAACTTGAAGTTGAAGTTGAAGCATAATAAACAATCCGTCGCGAAACCTCAATTCTTAATACGAGAAACCCACTCTAGATCAGGATGCGATTGTCAATTCCCTATGCGTCTGTCAGCATAGCTGGACTCTCAAAAAACAATTCTGGTGATTACGAAGAAAGTAATCCAACCATTCTAGTCAGGGTGGATTACTTTCTTTCAGTGATGATTCTACTCTCTACAATCTGCTTGATGCGAGAAACTGTGTCAAGCGCCTAGGCGCTCAACCTGCAAGTTCAGAGTTACCAAGAAGTCTTTCATAAACTGAGAATTCTTGTTGAGAATCTCCTCAAACAAGCTGGCATCAATCGCCAAAGCCTGCGTATTGTTTTGCTCAGAGATGACGGTCAGCGAGTGCTGGTGACCATTGAGCAAAGGTTTAGGATCGATCAGTTGACCTGCACAGAAGACAGGTCCGGCCTCTCGACGGCGATCTGGACGGTCGGTGGACTGAGCTTGCCCCTGGACTAGCAAGAGCAATTCGCTGACAGGCTGGCCAGAACGACAGATTTGTACGCCTCGAGGGTAGGAGCGTACCTGAGCCTGCTGAGCAAGGTTCAGCAAGATTTTCGTGTCTAGAGAGCTGAACAAAGGATGCTCGAACAGCCACAGAGTTTTGAGTAATGTACCCTCACCTTTGGCTAGATTTTGTGGTTTCGCCTCCCAGGCCAGAGTGATTGTTGTTTGGCTGCCTCGGGCAAAGCCAATCACATCTCCTGGCTGAAGAATTTGTCGTTTGTGCTTGAGGGTTTTAGAACCAACCAAAAGACCATTGGCGCTGCCCAAATCTTCGATGATCACCCTCTGTTCATCCACCCAGAGGCAGGCGTGGTAGCGTGAAACATCCTTTTCCGGAAGCACTAGCTCATTGTCTTGAGCACGACCAATTCGGATCATCGGCTGCTGGAAAGTTCGAGGGACAACCTGGTCACCTTGGTTGATCATGAGCGTGAGCTGAACCAGAGTTTGTGTCTGGCTGGAACTTACGATTCTCTGGGCCGTCTCGACGACCAAGGCTTCTGCCCCCGACTCCTGTAAAACTCGTCCAGCCTGCGACTTGGCTTCAGAGAAATTGGTCTGTCTGAGTGCATACAAGCTAGCGGCCTGCAGCAACGGCTGGGGGACCTTGAGCAAGTCTGTGAGTACCTGCTGGAGAACCTGCTTCTGTTTTTCGTGGCTGGTCGGTTGAGCAGGCCAGTCGGGGTTAAAAGCTACGGTGGCAGCTTGAGTTTCCTCTCCGGGCGCTTCGAGCAAATTCAGCAGGGCTGGGCTCAGACGCCCCCGCCAGCCAGCTTCGCCTGAGCGTTGGGTCAATAGCTCTCGAAGCACTTGGCTGGCAAATAGGCCAGCGCTACTGGCGAGCTTGCGAGCCTCAGGCTGATCCCCCAGAATTTCTAAGGCAGCTAACAACTGGTTGATCAGGGGTCTCTGAGCTTGTTGCAGGCTGGCACGCAGCAGTGAAAAAACGGTACCCGCCCCTGGGGTTGCCCACGGCCTCAAACTCTCGCTTTGATAAGCCAAAATACGGAGCTGTTCCGTCAGCTGGGTTGCCTGACGAACCAGTTCGCTGTCCTGCTTGAACAAGCTGGACAGCACTTGATTTTGCTCGTCATCGCTGATGTTGTACTCTTGCCTCAGGCGACGGATGTGACGTTGCTCCAGAGTCAACGCATCCCGCAGCGACAGGCCACCTTCGACAACTTTTTGGACCAGAATTTCCAAGGCTTGTCGGTAGCTTTCTAGTCGCAGCAAGGATTCCCGACTTTTCTGAACTCCAGGATCGAGCAAACTGGGATCTTCGACGCGCAATTCTGCAAGCACGGCCAGATGTTCCGGCTCGCTCACTCCCAGTTGCTGACGTAAATTCTGAAGTACCTCCAGTGCTTTTGAGGATTGCAAATTACTCTGACCTAAAGTTTCTTGCAGGACCCCTTTGTAAACTTTGAGCTTGTCAGACTGGTTGGCTCCAGGCAGAACCTTAGCCAGCACATAGATCTCATCAGCGTTCAAATCCTGGACTGAACGCCCTCCCAAATGCTTGGCAAAGTCAATCGAGAGCTTGCTCAGTTGCCGACGTAGGGAACTGGCTAGGCCTTCGCGGGTGTACTGGTCCTTAGAGCGCCCTAAAGTTCGGTAGAGCCAGATGGTGCTGAGGGCCAGGAGTACGATATTAAATCCAATTTGAATTTCGACGTTAAACAATCGAATGTTGGGACGCCCTCCAAAGATAAAGAAGACGTTAAAGGAAGCAAAAGTGGCAATCGAATAGACAATATGTTGGACCTGTTCGCTGCTCACAAATCGCTTGGCGCTGCGCAGATAGGCGCGACAGATCTGCTCAATTGCACTGAAGGTAATGTAGCTAGCCAGCCCAAAGAAGCCCAGGGTTAGAGGGACTGCCACCAGCTTAGGAATCGGAATGACCTGCCCATACAGGTAAAATCCTGGCTTGAACAGGGTGGCCCACTGGCTTGGGCTTTCGTGTGTCCAGACACCAGAAAAATAGTAGTGCCAACTACCTGCGTATACCAAGTAGTAGAAATAGAAACCCAGCATGAGACCGAAGTAGGTGTAGTAAAGCAGCTTGACATCAGGCCGCTCAATCCACTGCCAGTACATTGCCTCAGCATCAATGTCGAAGCAGCGCACTGAAGACTTACAACTCACACAAGCTGATTGCTCTTGCTTGGTTTCTGGGTTGACGGTGCGGCACATCGACTGAGTGACTGCGGAGCGTTCCTCTGTGGTGTGTGCAACACTACCCAATAGGCTACGTGGGCCGGTGTAAATGTATTGAACCGGAGCCATGGGGCAGAAGTATTGGCACCAGCTTTTGCCATTAAAGAGATAGCCGACCGTAATCGCAGTAAGAATGGTGAGCACCAGGAAAATTCCGAGCGATAGTCGATCAGAATTGACGAACAAGATCCTGACACACAAGCCGATAAAAAACAGTGCCAGTTGCATGTAGAGGTAGTTTCGTCCCAGCCAGGAATCGGGGTCAACACTGGCCAATTCCTGGCGAACGCTGCCCGTTGTAGGATTGACGACTTTGCGCTTGCGTTGAATCCCCAACGCCCTGGGAATTTGCGAGAGAAAGGACAGGGGACAAACGCGCCGCCAGACCTCGTGCCCTAAGATCATCAGGACAAAGATCCCAGTAGGCACGATCATGGCCCAGAAAACTCTGGCTCCCATGGCGTAGACTGGCTGCTCGAGGCACTCACCCTGAAGCTTGACACAGTTGGCATCTGAAATTAGATCTGGTTTGAGGCGGAAGGGACTACCCAGGTTATTGGGATCGGTTAACAGGGGCGTAATGGGATCGTAAAATAGGCTGAAGATCACCACTAGCCAACCGATAGCTAATAGCCAACGCACCAAGTGCATCTGCTTTTCTGGAAACTTGTTTAACATACAAACCTCTTGTGTCCTAACGGTTTTGATCACACGTCAACGTGTGCAACACCTTGCACAATCGAAGCCGTCAAGTCACAAATGGGCGGTAGCCTAAAGCCTAGACTTCGACAGCTACACGCCCGACAGGATAAGCAATGCAGGTTAAAATGTAGCCTGCTGCCAACTCGCTGCTGTCGAGAGTCTCAGAATCGTAGCCTTCCATTTTGACTTCACCAGCCGTCTTCAACTGTTTACACCGACCGCAACTGCCCATGCGGCAACCGCTGCGAATTGAAACTCCCTCGCGCTCGGCAACTTCTAGGACGGTTTCTTCCCCATCGCAGGCGACTTCTTTACCTGATTTTGTAAAGACGAGTTTGGGAGATGAGCCATTTGCTTCGGAGCTGATCGTTGCTGGCTCGGGCGCATTTGCCGGTGGCGCTGCGGGCCCAGAAAAGTGACCATTGCTGGAAATCTGAGTTTCCGGCTGCGTTGAGTTGTACTGCAAGGAGGAAAGGATAGAGCTCAGGCCAAAGGTTGTCTCCTTGGGAACCGTAACTGGAGCGGGAGCAGGCGCAGCGCTGGGTTTCGCTTGGGCAGACGCTGCACTTTTTTGCTTCTTTGGCCCCGAGGCTCCGCCAAAACTCTCTGCGTGGTATTGAGCCATCGGAAAACCGATGCTTTCCAAGGTTGCCTTGACCGCATCGACGAATGGATTGGGCCCACAGATATAAACCAGGCGCTCCATCAAATCGGGCGCAACCATTTTCAGCATGTCTGCGTCTACTCTGCCTGTGAATCCATGCCAGGCTTGCCCAGGTTCCAAGCGGGTGACAGTCACGGCCAGGCGAAAATTGGATTGCCGAGCGGCCATCAATTCCAATTCGCTGCGAAAAATAATGTCATCCGGGGCGCGGGCACTATGTAGAAAAATCGTGTCTTGCCCAGAGCAGGTATCGTAGATCCAGCGCGACATCGACATCACCGGTGTAATGCCACTGCCAGCCGAGATCAGCAGCAGTTTGCGATCGGGGTGCTCGACACAAGTAAACTTGCCCGCTGGGCCTGAGAGTGAAATCTGATCGCCGACCTTGAAGTGATCATGAAACCAATTGGAAACCAACCCTGCTGGCAGCTGCGGTTGCGACGAAGGGGCAGGCACGCGCTTAATGGTGATCTCCAAGTCATAGGGTCTTGAAGGCGAGGAAGAAATTGTGTAGCTGCGTGAGACCTGCTGCCCGTTGATCTCCAGATCCAGGGTAGCGAACTGTCCAGGCTTATAGACAAACAAGGTCGGGGAATCCGGCTGAACAAAGCAAAATGTCCAAGCGTCTGCAGTCTCACGGATGATGCGAGAGCAACGTAGGGTCAGATCCCCTTTGGTCCATCGCTTGGGCTCTGCTGCGCTAAGCAATGTGTGTGCAGAAGAATTGGGGACCATCGCGGCGGGATTGGCTGTCGTAGCATTCGCGGTGCGAGCCGCCGTCGTTGGTTTTCGATCCCAGGTAGCAGTCGTAGCCGTCGCCGCTTGTTGGGTTTCGCGGAATCGCCTGAAGTTAGTCGCCTCTGCGCTTTCTGTGTTGGCAACTGATCCCGAACTCACGTCCTCCACCAAGAGCAAGAAGGTGCAAATCCGGATGATCATGCCGGTCGTCAGCGCGTAGCTTTTGTGCGGCTCGATGTCTTGGTTGTCGATTTGGGAGCCGCTTTTGCTGCCCAGATCTGTAAAGTAGTACTCGTTCCCCTGCCGAGAGATCTTGGCGTGGAGTCGACTCACTCTTAAGTCTGACAGCGCAAGCTGGCAAGTCAGAAGTCTGCCGATAAAGTACTCTGAACTGCCAAGCTCCTCCGGAGATATCTGAATATCCTGAGAATCCGACGGATTCTCTGAGTTGAGCAACTTGATTCGGATCATGGATACCTGATGAATCCTTGGAGGACGGTTTACCTGATCACCACATGGACAGGCATCGAAAACCGAAAAGCAGTGGAGCGGTGGAGAGAAAACTGAAAAACGCTAACCTCTCAAGGAGCCCTCGGTCATCCGCTGCGAGCGCTACGCCGTTTTGCGATCTCCCCCTGCCATTCCCACACCCTACTCCTGAATCTCACCCTTCAAGACCCTGAGATTTGGCACAAGTTAGCTGCGAATCTAATCTATCTACTGGTCTGTGTCAATGCTGTTACGCCGGTCACAGGCAAGCTGCTAATAAACGAATAACTCTGTAGAAGCAAGCGTATTGTGACTGAGGGACGCATCATCTAATGATAATTCGGGCAGCCTAGCTATCTTTTCGAATCGAAAAGATAGGTCTCCAGGCCCCGGATGGTTGCCGAGTGAAGGATGATGTTGGCTCCTGAGTGCGTCAAACCCTTGCCTTGTGAGGGGAAAAACTGCTGTTATACTGGGCTGGCGAATTTTGACCTCAAAGTTGTAACCCGAAGCAAGGCCAGGGGAATCGTGCTCAGTAAGGGGGCGGGGGCTTGACCTGAGTCAGTTAATCAGTTGTAAACCAGTAGGCAAGTAGGGGTTTTATGGTCGAGGAAATTCGTCTCACGTTGACAACTTCTGAGCTTCCCTTCTTAACTAAATTTCTGGAGGCTCTGGAACTAAGTCGCCAGGATCATCCCCAAGGCGTTTCTGTAGCCTTGAGAGAGCAGGCTATCCTGCGCCGGTTGCACCTGAACTCAGAGATGAACCGAGAGACCCACATCTTCTATCGATGGATCAATCAGATCCTGGATGACGCCCTAGCGATGGGAGCTGAGTACTTTGAGCGATTGGCCGTCGAGATCCGGGTGCTCAAGCAGAGAGTTGCAAGCCCAGCTGAAGTTGCCCGCCGATGGCTAGAAAAGCAAGCAGACTACAAGTCTGTGGTGTTACTCATTCAGGGGCGTACAAACTGCCTAGATTACGGGAGGCTGGCTGAGCTTTTAATGTGCCGCCTTACTCCGGAAAACAACTGAAAACCCAGTAGATAGTCGAAGTTGCCGAAGAGCTAAGCTGCCGCGTAGTTCTATGAATGCGCGGTGGTCTCCTGCTCTTTCTGGTTTATAGGCCCACGCTTTCCAAGTCAGTCATCTCGCTTTTCTCTCCTCGATTTTTCTAAGAAGCTTGCTTGAAAATAAGCCCGAGAAATTTAAATTTACTGTTGACATAAAGCAATTAATTAAACTAATCTCTCTTTAGGTGGACAACTCAATTGAGACAGAGTCTTCTTGAGTTCCAGAGCAGTTTTTTGACAGGGGTGATCAAGCTCTCAAAGCACTAAAACCCTGAATCGTTACTTATCTGGAGAATCTGATGAGCGGAGACCACTCTACTTCCATTCCTGGTGTGTCTGACGGACATAAGGACTCTCTGCCAGGTGTTATTGATGGGCACTCTCATAGTGGCAGCGGCCTAGACATCAGTCATACAGCCGATGTCAGTGTTGGCAGCTCAGTACAATACAGCTCTTCGGCCCTGACGACGGCTGCCAAGCTAACCGGTGCCCAAATCATCAACTCGCTGTATGTCAAGGGCAAGGGTGACTTCCTGGATGCAGGGGAAGGGACGAATACCGTTATCTCGGGCTCTGGCAACGATGTTATCGTAGCTACCCAGGGCGAAAATACGATCACCACCGGCACAGGTCGAGATCTGATTGTCAGCGGCAAGGACAGTCAGAATCGGGTCATGGACTTCAACGCCAAAGTTGACAAAATTGGCCTGATGGACGGCCTGACCTTCAAGGACATCACCATCATTCAGGGTTCCAATCCCAATAAAGGCGGACTGGATCAGCCTCCGGATAGTGTCAACAATACCTTGATTGTAGAAACGGCCACGGGCAAAATCTTAGACGCCCTAGCCTTCGTCAAGGCAGACACCATCACCTCGAAGAACTTCATCACCCTGGGCGAAGATGCTCTGGATAAGTTTGACACTGTGAAGTTTAGAAATGATCTCATCGCCAGTGAGGAGGGTGAGAAACTGGTCGGCTCTCGGGGACGCGACAGGATGACCGGCGGTACCGGCGATGACTTCCTGTACCTCGGCGACGACTCCCTGTCGTTTGGTACGGTCAGCGCGACCGGCCCTGGTGAGTTCCCATTTCCGAACGATAGCGATGCAACCGCCACGCTCAAAATGTCGCTAAAAAATGACGTGCTCACGATCAGCGGCTCCTATAAGGACTTTGAGGGACAGCCTCTGTTCGTCAACGGCGTGAACGAACTCGACCCCACGATTACTGAAGTTCCCAACGGTTCTGACCCAGTGGCTCTGATTGAGGGCTTCAAGAAAGTTCCTTTCGATAACGAAGGAAATCCGCTGACCGGTGCGCACCTCCACTTCAGCGCTTCAGGTTTTGCTGACGCAACTGTTCTGAAGTACCTGGACATCATCCCCAATGAAAGCAAAGAGGGAACTGGAGTCATCAAGGCCACATTCGAACTCGATCCTGAGCTGCAGGCCGCCTTTATCGGTGGCGACACGTACCTCAACATCCACACCGACATTCACGGAGTCGGTGAGGTGCGTGGGGAATTTAACACCGCGAAGTTCACCACTCGGACTGCTTAAGACAGGGTAAATCCTGCTCATAAACGTTACTCCGACCGCAGCACTCTCAGGCTCGGTCGGAGTCCTCAGGGTGCACCCCACCTCAAATTGGGACCAGAATTTCGCAATCTTTTAGGCACTTCAGGAGCTGACTCATGGCAATCCTCAACGGTACGGCTGGAGATGATTTCCTCCTTGGCACTGCGGACAGCGACCAAATCACCGGTGGCGATGGCAGCGACATCCTCGCGGGTGGACTGGGTCAAGACACACTCACCGGTGGAGCCGGTCGTGGCGATGCCTTCCAGTTCTCGGGTGACCCCTTTGCTGGTGGCACACCCGCACCCGGCGGTACAACCGGCATCAACGTCGTAAACCTGCCCGACACAATCACCGATTACGAAATTGGGGTAGACGCGTTCACCCTCGATGGGCTGGGCCTGAGCAATCTGAGCTTCCAAAGCGGAGCCAGCGCCTCTCTGACTGGAGCCAGCAATGCCTTGGTGCTGACTGGCGAAACATTCGCCGCCGCCGCTGCTGCTGCCAAAGCAATTGCTGACAACCCGAACGTCACCGCAGGCGCTGGTGTGTTTGTCTACGCCAACTCAACCCTGGGCTTTAACCGGCTGGTCTTCTCTGAAGACTTGGCCAATGGCGGCGACATCAGCGTCCTAGGCAACCTCACCAGCCAGACTGGACAAGCAGGCATCGACAGTCTGGCCACCTTCACCGCTAACGACTTCCGCCTGAATAACGACCCCGCTTCGACCAGCGCTGCCCTGACCGCTGCCAGTTTGCCTCAAGGCGGTGTGAGCGGTCAAAGCTTGTCCGAGGACACGACTGGACTGCAACCCAGCACTTCACTGGTCGCCAGCGACACCACTGGTCTGTCCAGTAGTAGCTCTAGCCTTGTCTAGCCTTCGTGAGGGGCAGCCTTTCGCCAGGCTTCGATGAGATTCATCCGAACTTGAGGCGTGCCACTCACTCAAGGTCACACCTAGTACTACAGTTGTTCCCGCCAACCAACCGAACACCTTGGGTGCTTTGCTCTGCCAGCAGCTGTAGTACTGGGTTCCATTACAAACCGCCAAGGTTTGTTGACCATCCGCATTCAGTTTGCAAAGCTAGGAAGTTAAAGGTATGCAGTCTCTGAAGTCCAGCTTAGTGATTGTGTTCAGCATGGGCTTACTTTTTTTGGGAGCCTGTGGCGGCAGCCAAGCGAGCAACTCAGGTAGTCAGGCTCCGGACGCAGCAGCAACCCCGGAAACCGCCTCCCCAGCCGACAGTGCCGCTAGCCCGATGTCATCCATGCAGCACGCCAACATGAATGACTCAGCCAGCTCAATGTCATCCATGGAGCATGCCAACATGAATGACAACAAAGCCCAGGTGGTTGAATCGGGTTCTTACCAGGTCAAGCTGGTCACCTTGAACAAAGAAGATGGCACTCACGTAGATTTCTTCCTATCCAAGGCTGACTCCCAAGAACCCGTGCTCACTGCTTCAGGCAACGCTCAATTCCAATTGCCAGACGGCACACAAAAAACCATAGATCTCACCTATGATGCTGCGGGCAAGCATTACTACACAACCTTGCCCAAGGATTCGACTGGCGAACACAAAGTAGCCGTTATGTTTGATATTAATGGCGAGAAGGTGAACGGTCAGTTCACCTTTATGGCTGCAGCGAAGTGAGCGTGTCCTACCTTGGGTCCATCGCACGCTCGGCAGTCAAGTCTGACGTGCGAGGGTCTCTCTGGGTCTCCTGAGCCATTGTGTCTGGCTGCAGTGTCCAGAAGAGTCGTTCAGCAGAATTTTGCAAGGTACGCGGTTGCTGAGCGGTGTGTAATTTCTGCATGGGGCAAAACCTGAAATCGGTGAAATCAACCGGGGCACAAGCTCGGCGAGCTGTGCCCCATATTTGTATCTTATCACACAAATAAGTATTTGTGCTTAGCTTCTGGCCTGCTGACGCGAGAGGGCTACCAGTGACATGAATTCATAGCCGATCTGAGCCGCCAGATGGGCGGTCACTTGCGAGGGATCGAGCGCGGGCAGGACCTCAACGACATCGGCCCCAACCCAGTTCAGCCCGGTGCAGGCACGGAGGTAGGCCAACCCCTGGAAGCTAGTTGGGCCGCCGACTTCCGGCGTGCCGGTGCCGGGTGCGTAGGCAGGGTCAAAAAAGTCCACATCAAACGACAAAAAAGCCCTCGCGCCGCCAACCCGTTCGCGGACCAGCGCCCCGATCTCCTGAGGCGTGTGGGTGAGCAGCTGCGTAGTGGTGAGCACGGTGAAGCCCAGGTCGCGGGCCATTTTCAAGTCTTCAGGCGCGTAGAGAGGGCCACGCATGCCGAGCTGGACGGACTGCTGGGGCAAGAGCAGTCCTTCTTCGACCGCCCGCCGAAACGGGGTGCCGTGGTTGTACTTGTGGCCAAAGTAGCTGTCCCAGAGATCGCCGTGCGCGTCGAAGTGCACCAGTGCCAGGGGACCGTACACCGCAGCCAAGGCCCGCAGCTCGCCCAGGGCAACACTGTGGTCGCCGCCCAAACTCAGGGGAATCACGCCTGCTTCGGCTAGGGGGCGCAGGGTTGTGGTGATCGCGTTCAGACTGTCTTCGATGAAGCCGGGCACGACTGGGGCGTCGCCATAGTCCACACAGGAGAGCGTTTCGAAGACCTGCACATCCAGCTCAGGGTTGTAGGGCCGCAACATCACAGAGGCGCTGCGCACAGCCTCTGGCCCAAAGCGAGCCCCGACCTTGAAGGTCGCGCCCGTGTCGAATGGCAGGCCCACAATCGCTAAATCGACCTCTTCAACCGTCCGCACATGGGGCAGGCGGGCGAAGGTGCGCACCCCCGAAAAGCGTGGCGATTCTAATGAGTTGGCGGGCTGGTAACGGGGCGGACGGATCTGTTGTTGCATGCTTCTCCTGGCACCTGAGCCCAGTAAACCTGGAAGTGAACTGAATTAGAAGGGTTCGATTTTTGAGGTCAGGCATAGCAGACGCATTTTAGCAGCCTGGACGAGAGGCACTGTGTCACAGTGAGTGTCACAGTGAGTGTCAAAGTGATGGAATTGGGACGCTGGGCGCTCGATGCTTTGGGGGCTCGTGAATTCTGAGCAATAATAGAATGCTCTCACGCCTTGATTGAACCCGATGGACCTCAAACTCAGCGGCAAAATTGCACTGGTCACGGCGGCTAGCAAAGGCTTGGGCAAGGCCACCGCGCTCAGGTTTGCCCAAGAGGGTGCCAAGGTTGCGATCTGCGCGCGCAGCGCATTAGTCGAGCAAGCAGCGGCTGAGATCCAGGCCCAGACTGGTGCTGCGGTGCTAGCGCTGCGCGCCGATCTCGCGCAAGCCGAGGACATTGAGCGCATGATCACCACGACCGCAGAGCAGCTGGGCGGTCTGGATATCCTGGTCACCAATTCGGGTGGGCCACCACCAAACAGCTTTGAGCAGACCAGCCTGAGCGATTGGGAGGCAGCGGTGAACTTGCTGTTGCTCGGATCGGTGCGCTTGATTCGAACCGCTTTGCCCTACCTGCGTCAGTCTTCGGCAGCGGCGATTCTCACCATTACCTCGTCCTCAACCAAACAACCGATCCCCAATTTGGTGCTGTCCAATTCGATTCGGCTGGCGGTGGTCGGTTTGACCAAAACGCTTAGCCAGGAACTCGGTCCCGATCGGATCCGGGTCAATAGCATTCTGCCGGGCTGGACTTACACAGAACGCATTGAGGAATTGATTGCCGCACGAGCCCAAAAGAGTGGCAAAAGTCGCGAAGCAGAAATCGCCGAAGGCACCGCTGCCATTCCACTGGGGCGCATGGGCACACCTGAAGAATTTGCCAATGTTGCGGTGTTTTTGTGCTCACCTGCTGCGGCCTATGTCAATGGGGTGATGCTGCCAGTGGACGGCGGGCTTTGCAAAGGAACGCTTTGATCGCAGCTCAGGCGGGCGGCAATTCGCGGGCATAGTCTTGGCATTTCACAAACTGGTAAGGTCCGAGCATGGCTCCCCAAAGCACCTTGCCAGTCTCGGGTTCCACGCCCCGGTCGTGGCTCCAAAATTGCCCCGCGCTGACCTCAAACCCCAGGATGACTTGGCGCTGCTCGCCCTGATATTGGAAGTAGCATTGAGCGGCAGGCGGCGGCTCGGCGTAAAACTTGCCGTCGCGCTCGCTCACGCTCAGCACACAACCGGGCAGCAATTCCAGATCCCCAGGGCTCAATCCGGCAAGCAGAGATGGGTTCGCCCCTGCCCCTCGCAGCTGCTCAGGCTGCTTGAAGGCCCAGTACTGCACCTGAATCTGCTCACCGAGTTGCTGGAGAACCAGCAGGCGCTGGCGGTAGGCCTGCTGCAAATAGAGGGCGTTGGCCTGCTCGGCAAATAGGGCCAACTGCCCCTGCCATCGTTGCGGCAAGGGACGCTGCCACAGGCGCAGATTCACAAACCAGGCTGGGTTATCGAACGCCTGGGCGCTGTTCTCGAACTCGCCCGCTAGCCAGTGGGCCAGCGTCAGCAGTCGGTTGGAGTCTGTCATGGTCTCTGGGATAGTGGCTCGAAATCTCACAGATACCAGGTTGCGCGCGCAGACTCAATCCGACCTCAGAGCCCGACCCCCCGAGCCCAGAACCCCATTCTTCAGGTTGCAAGCTCGCGACCTCGAGCAAAAGGCTTGGACTTTGGCGCTCCGCGCTCGGGACTTCGAGCAAAAGGCTCGGCGACTGCCGCTCAGAGCCCGAAGCGCCGAGCCAAAAGCGCGGCGGGTCGAGTTGCGAGCTTGAGCGCTGGAGCCCAACGCTCGACGGGTCGAGTTCCGATCTAGAACAAAGTAGCTGGCAACTCGGACTGCGCAGTAAGGCGCTGAACGGAACCAGATCCTCGATGAGTTAGTCGAGCAATCTTTTGATTGGTTGGTCCTATTTGCCCATACAGCGTAGGGTTAAACTGTCCACCACCCCACACGTTTGATTTACACTGGCTCTACAGGTGGCTGTAATTTCACCTTCCCTCTTCCCATGCCAGAGATCATTCAGATACCTATTGAATTGACTCACTTTCAACTTCCTGAAGCTGTCCAAGAGCGTCTTCAATTTCTGCTGGATCGCCAGGATACAGGGGCAGCGCTGACCCCAGCCGAACGACGAGAAGCAGAAGGGCTTGTCGAGTTGGCGGAATTTTTATCTCTGATCCGCTTGCGGTCACAGCGCGTGACGCAGCAGGGATGAATGGCAAGGTTAGCTGGCTGGCAGCGTCGAGTTCAACTGCCCTAACTCAACACTCACCGTATCAAAACGTGCATCTCCCGGATGGTAGGACAGAACTTCTAAACCGATTGGCTCACCACTCGCCGCATCTTTTCAGGATGACACCATCCCCAAGCTCAGTGCCAATCTGCTCTTTTCTTGGGGTTTGCCAAAATACGCTTAGCAATTCTGTCTCAGGTTTATAAAACACTTTTATTTGAGCCATATTGTTTCACCCTCTTTGATTCCATCTGTTTTATAAATCGATTCAACCCGATTCGCTCCGCCCATAACCTCAAGCCTCTGGCTCACCGATAAACCTGTAATGGCTCAACCCTAGGACAAAGTGGCTGGGGGCTCGATGGCTGTGGCTCGTTATGAGTTCTTGGTCCAATCAAAGTCCATTTGCCTGGCAGTCTTTTTCGCTAGTTCCAGACTGTGTAGCTTACTGACAAGGTGCAAGCTCATATCGATACCAGCAGAAATACCTGCGGATGTGACAATCTTGCCCTGGTC
>JANNOU010000075.1:0-10017 GCA_031399305.1 Leptolyngbya sp. SOY_34_metabat_272 | reverse complement strand
AAGCTAATGCAGTCGGGCCAGTCCCCGATTCACGAGCCGGGTCTGTCGGAGATCATGCAGCAGGCAATCGCCTCGGGCCATATCCGCTTCACCACGGACCTGGGAGCGGGCGTCGAGCACGGCGAAATCCTCTTCATCGCCGTCGGCACCCCCGCGCTGCCCAACGGTGAGAGCGACACGCGCTACGTTGAGGCGGTGGCGCGGGGCATCGGCTCTAATCTCAGCGGCGGCTATAAGGTGATTGTCAACAAGTCCACTGTACCGATTGGCTCCGGCGACTGGGTGCGCATGATTGTGCTGGACGGCGTGGCTGCTCGCCAGAAAGAGAAGCCGGTCACCGTCGCCCCCGGTGGCATGCCCGTGATCCCCGAGAGCTTTGAAGGGCCTCAGTTCGATGTGGTCAGCAACCCCGAATTTCTGCGCGAGGGCTCGGCAGTCCACGACACCTTTAACCCCGACCGCATTGTCCTGGGCGGCAGCAGCATGCAGGCCCTGGAGCAAATGAAGAAGCTCTATGAGCCGATCATCCAGCGCTCGGCGGCGGCGGACAAGTCTCTGCCCCCAGTGCCGGTGGTCACCACCGACCTGCAATCGGCCGAGATGGTCAAGTACGCCTCTAACGCCTTCCTAGCCACCAAGATCTCCTTCATCAACGAAGTCGCCAATATCTGCGACCGCGTGGGGGCGGATGTCGTGGAAGTGGCCCGGGGCATTGGCTTAGATTCGCGCATCGGCGGCAAGTTCCTGCAAGCAGGCATCGGCTGGGGCGGCTCCTGTTTCCCCAAAGATGTGTCAGCGCTGATCCACACGGCGCACGACTACGGCTACGAGGCCCAGCTAATGAAGGCCGCCGTCGAAGTCAATCAGCATCAACGCGTGATTGCCGTGGAGAAGCTGCAGCAGGCACTCAAGATCCTCAAGGGCAAGACGATTGGCCTGCTAGGTCTCACCTTCAAGCCCGACACCGACGATATGCGCGACGCGCCCGCGCTGACGCTGATCGAGCAGCTCGTGCGCTTGGGGGCTAAGGTCAAAGCCTACGACCCAATCGTCTCGCAGACCGGCCTGGGCCAGGGCCTCAGTGGCGTGCAGGTGGAGACCGACCCCGAGCGTCTGGCCGATGGCTGCGATGCCCTAGTGCTGGTGACCGACTGGGCGGAATTCAAGAACCTCGATTTTGGCCGCATGGCCAAGCTGATGTCCCAGCCGGTGCTGATCGACGGTCGCAACTTCCTGAACCGCGAGGCGCTCGAAGCGGTGGGCTTCCGCTACACCGGCATCGGCCACTAAGGCCGTGACTCAGCGTTAGCGATGGACAGCAGGGGGGTAGATCAAGACTTGATCTACCCCCCTTTGATACTTTTGATAACCCACACTCAAGGACAGCGGCAGTGGCAACTTCGACAATTCTGGTAACAGGCGGCGCGGGCTACATTGGCTCTCATGCAGTTCTGGCGCTGCGGGAGGCCGGGTACGAGGTTGTGATCCTGGACAACCTCGTCTATGGTCATCGCGATTTGGTGGAAGACGTCCTCAAGGTGGAGCTGATCCAGGGCGATGTCGGCGACCGGCAGCTGCTCGACCGCATTTTTCAGACGCGGGCGTTCGATGCTGTCATGCACTTCGCGGCCTACGCCTATGTCGGCGAATCGGTCAGCCAGCCCGACAAGTATTACCGCAATAACGTCGTCGGCACACTGACCCTGTTGGAGGCGATGCAGGCGGCAGGCATCCAGAAATTTGTGTTCTCTTCGACCTGCGCCAGCTACGGGGTGCCGCAGCAGGTGCCGATAGCCGAAGACCATCCCCAGCAGCCGATCAACCCCTACGGCATGAGCAAGCTGATGGTCGAGCAGATCCTCAGCGACTTCGACCATGCCTATGGCTTACGCTCGGTGCGCTTCCGCTACTTCAACGCCGCTGGGGCCGATCCGCTGGGTCGCTTAGGCGAGGATCACTCGCCCGAAACCCACCTGATCCCCTTGGTGCTGATGACCGCCCTGGGTAAACGCGAGAGTATCTCGATTCTGGGCAGCGACTACAACACCCCCGACGGCACCTGCATTCGCGACTACATTCATGTCAACGACTTGGCGCAGGCCCATGTCCTGGGCTTGGAGTACCTGCTCCAGGGCGGCAGCACCGAGGTGTTCAACCTGGGCAACGGTCTGGGCTTCTCGGTGCAGGAGGTGATTGAAGCAGCCCGAGTGGTGACGGGTCGCCCAATCCCGGTCGTGCGGGCTGACCGTCGTCCTGGCGACCCGCCGAGCCTGGTCGGCAGTGCCGAGAAAGCGCGACGGCTGCTCGGCTGGCAACCTCAGTACCCCGATTTGCACTCTATTCTGCAGCATGCCTGGCAGTGGCATCAAAAGCGGCACTAGGCTGATTGGATGAACTGCTTGCAAGAGCGCCGACAAGCTGAGGGTATCCTCCCCCAGCTTGTCGGCATTTTCCCTGAGTTTTGATGAAGAGTGATCTTGTGGACTTTACCAGGAGCCTGATGCCTCACCTGAGGAACCTTGCCACCCACTCTTCAGTCATGAAGGAGCACAAGTGACCCAGTAGTTTTCTGGCAATGCGAACCTCTCTCTTCTTCGTCACAACCACCGCAGCCCTGGCGGTCCTGTCTGGCCCATTGCCCGCCCTAGCCGATTACTACTACTGCAGCAGTAATTGCCAAGCCCCGCCCAACTTTCAGCCAGTGCCCAATGGCTCTAGATCCAACTCACAGCCCGAAATTCGTAACCAGGTGTGGGGCGATGGGGGGGCGAGAGTCGTCCCCGAACGGACCACAGTGGTGATCGGTGGCGGCACGGTTACGACGATCACCAACGGCTATCCGCCAGTGATTCAAACCCAGTCGGTCTACTACCCGTCAGACCCCTATGGCGTTTACTACACCAACCCGTATCCCCTGCCTGTTTACCGGTACCGGCCTTCCAGAGGCGGGATCCAGATCCGGATTCGCTGAATCTGATCCCGGTTGATTGCCGACTCTGACCGGGAACCGGCCCTGGGGCGCTAGGATCGGTGAGTTCTGCTCGCTTGTTCCGCAATTCATGAAGTCTTATCTGGCCGCCGCCGTTCAGATGACCAGCGTCCCCGATCTGGCCAAGAATCTGGCCCAGGCGGAAGAGTTCATCGACCTGGCCGTGCGCCAGGGCGCTGAGCTGGTGTGTCTACCGGAGAATTTCTCCTTCCTAGGCGACGAAGACGAGAAGATCCGTCAGGCCGCCGACATCGCCCACCAGAGCGAGCAATTCCTCAAAATCATGGCCCAGCGCTACCAGATTACCTTGCTGGGTGGCGGCTTCCCAGTGGTCGCGGGCGAGACTCAGGCAGCTCCAGAAAAAGTGTTCAATACTGCCCTGCTAGTAGGACCTGACGGCAGCGAGCTGGCCCGCTATGAAAAGGTCCATTTGTTCGACGTCAACCTACCGGATGGCAACACCTACCGCGAGTCCAGCACCGTGCGTGCCGGAACGGCATCGCCACCCACCTACTGCTCGCCAGAGTTGGGTAACCTCGGCCTCTCGGTCTGCTACGACGTCCGCTTCCCCGAACTCTATCGTCATCTGGTCGCCCAGGGAGCAACCGTGCTGTTAGTGCCCGCCGCCTTCACCGCCTTCACCGGCAAAGATCACTGGCAGGTGCTGCTGCAGGCCCGCGCCATTGAAAACACCGCCTATGTGATCGCCCCCGCCCAAACCGGTCTCCACAACCCCCGCCGTCAGTCCCACGGTCACGCCCTGATCGTAGACCCCTGGGGCGTGGTGCTGGCTGACGCCAGAGAGCAACCTGGAGTGGCCCTAGCCGCGATCGAGCCCGCACGCTTGGAACAAGTGCGCCGCCAGATGCCCTCGCTGCAACATCGCGTATTCGGCTAGGGGATTCGGCTAACGTCGCCAGGTCCGCTGAGGCTGAGGTAGGATCGCCTCTAATAGGCGAACAAAATCTCTGCGGCCAATTGCCGTAATTTCGGTAGGTTGAGATATGGCTTCTAGTTACTCTTTTGACGTGGTCAGTGACTTCGACCGGCAGGAATTGGTCAACACCATTGATCAGGTAGAGCGCGAGATCAAAAGCCGCTATGACCTGAAAACCACCAACACCCAAGTGACGCTCAATGACAGCTCGATCACCATCGAGACCGACAGCGAATTCACGCTCACTTCGCTCCACGACGTGCTGCAAACCAAAGCCAGCAAGCGCGGCCTGTCTCTGAAGATTTTCGACTACGGCAAAATCGAATCCGCCTCGGGCAGCCGGGTGCGCCAGGAGATCAGCCTCAAAAAAGGCATTCCTTCCGACCTCGCCAAGCAGATCTCCAAACTCGTCCGCGATGAGTTCAAAAAAGCACAGCCTTCAATCCAGGGCGAAGCGGTGCGCATCTCCAGCAAGTCCAAAGATGATCTTCAAGAAGTGATCAACCGCCTAAAGTCGGAAGACTTTCCGGTGGCCTTGCAGTTCACCAACTACCGCTAGAGACTAACTATGGCTGTTCTACCCATTGCCCAAATCGGGGAACCGATCCTGCGGCAGCTCGCCGCCCCCTTGGCTCTGGACGAACTGAAGTCGCCAGCCATGCAGCAGTTGATCGACGACCTAATCGACACCCTGCGCCAGAGCCAGGGCGTGGGTCTGGCCGCGCCCCAAGTCTTCGTCTCCAAACGCCTGCTAGTGATGGAGAGCCTCAACAATCCCCGCTATCCCGACGCGCCCGACATTCCGCTGACCGTGCGGGTGAACCCGGAAATCCTCTGGGCTTCCGAGCAGACCGATGCTTACCAAGAGGGCTGCCTGAGCGTCCCTCTCAAGCGCGGTGAGATCTGGCGTCCCGTGCAGATTCGGCTCGGGGCTTGGGACCGATTCGGCAAGGCCCTGGAAGAAACCCTCAGCGGCTTTCCAGCCCGCGTGGTCCAGCACGAACTCGACCACCTCAATGGTCTCCTGATCCCCGACCGCACTGCTGAGCAGCACACCGAGCTGGTCACGGTGAGCTAGGGCTGGAAGCTAGATTGTTAAATTTCCTACAATTGGGTCAGGGAAAATCACTTCCCAGGTTTTGTGTGGCTCTGAACATAGTCAGGGCTTCAGGAGTCTAAGTTTTCATCACCCCTCTTGCAGGCCCCCGATCTTCATGGGCGACACTCCAAACCCCAAGCTCAGCCCATCTGGGACTGAGAGCAATGGTCACTCCTCCGAACCCCTGCCCCCACTGGCCGCCCCGCTCGTTTCTACGCGTCCCCGAACGGCTAGCCGAGCCAAGCCTCGCTCCTGGCGTTGGGCGTTGCCGTTGCTAGTCACCCTGATTCTGGCGGCGGCTGGAGGCCTTTATTTGGCGTCCCGCCGCGCCGCCTCTGGCCCCAGCCTGGCCGAGCTGACCGTGCCCGTGAAGACCGAGGACCTCACAGTTCGGATCGACGCCAGCGGTACGGTGGTGCCGATTTCCACCGTCAACGTCAGCCCCAAATCGTCCGGTCTTTTGGCCGCCCTCTACGTGGACCAGGGGGACCGAGTCAAGGCCGGTCAGATCCTGGCGCGCATGGACGCGGCAGGATTGCGAGCCCAACTGGCGCAGGTGCAGGCCCAATTAGCCCAGGTCGAGGCCGCCTACGCTAAAGCCCGCAACGGCAGCCGTAGCGAAGAAGTTGGCAGGGCCAGAGCCCAGGTGAGTGTCGCTCAGGCGCAGGGAGATCTCAATGCCGAGCGCGTGCAGCGCTATCGTGACTTGGCCCGACAGGGAGCCGTCCCCCAAGATCGTCTGGACGAAGCCGTCAGCGCCGATCGCAGCGCCCGTGCCAGCCTGGCAGAAGCCCAGCAACAGCTGCAAGAACTGGTACAAGGCTCCCGCTCCGAAGACATCGCTGCCGCCCGCGCCCAGGTCGAGGCCGCTCGCGCCCAGGTTGCCCAGATCCAGACCCAGCTCGACGACACCGTGATCCGCGCCCCCTTCAACGGCACCGTCACCCAGAAATACGCCACGGTCGGGGCGATCGTCACCCCGACCACGTCCGCTTCCACCACTGCCAGCGCCACCTCGTCCTCGATTGTGGCGCTGGCTTCGGGCCTTGAAGTGCGGGTCAACGTGCCCGAGACCGACATCGCCCAGGTAAAGCGAGACCAGCGCGTTGAAGTGGTGGCCGATGCCTACCCCGATCGAACCTTTGAGGGCCGCGTGCGCCTGATCGCCCCAGAAGCAGTAGTCGAACAGAACGTGACCTCCTTTCAGGTGCGGGTGAGACTGGTGGAGGGGCAGGCGGAGCTGCGCTCCGGCATGAATATTGATGTGACTTTTATTGGCAGTTCCATTGACGATGCCTTAGTGGTGCCGACCGTGGCCATTGTCACGCGCCGGGGCAAGGCGGGTGTCCTGGTTGCCGACGCACAGGGCAAAGCGCAGTTTCGACCGGTGATCTTGGATCTCACCCAAGGCGACCAAACCCGCATCCTGAGCGGCGTCAAGGCAGGCGAGCGCGTCTTCATCGATTTCCCAGAAGGCAAGTCGCCGAGCGCATTTGGCGGGGGCGCAACCCCCAGCAGTTCCCGGAGGTCACCCCGCTCATGAGCCTTGACCTGCTCGAAAGCGTCGGCATGGCGGTGCGCACCCTCAACGCCAACAAACTGCGCAGCAGCCTCACCATGCTGGGCATTGTGATCGGCAACGCCTCGGTGATCGCCATGATCTCCTTGGGCCAGGGAGCCCAGCGCTACGTCAGTCAACAGTTTCAGTCATTGGGCACCAATCTGCTGTTCGTGGTGCCCGGTACCGACACGGCACGTCGCGCCGGTGCCCCCTCCTCCTACAGCCTGACCCTGGCCGATTCTGAGGCGATCGCGCGGCAGGTGCCTTCCGTGCAGGCCGTTGCACCGGAGATGACCAACAGCTTCCGAGTCACCTGGGCGAGCGAAGACTCTCAGGTGAACGTCACTGGCACCACGCCAACTTATATCAGCGTCCGCAACGCCAGTGTCGCTACGGGGCAGTTCTTCAGTGAGGTGGACCTAGCCCGCAATAGCCGGGTCGCCGTCCTGGGCAGCGATACCGCTCGGACCCTGTTTGCCAACCGCGAGCCAATCGGTGAGAAGGTCCGCATTCAGAACCGCAGCTTTCGCGTGGTTGGCGTCATGGCGCAAAAAGGCGCAGCCTTCGGTCAGAACCAGGATGAAATTGTCTACATCCCAATCACCACCATGGCCAACCAATTGGTGGGGCGACGCAACTCGCGCCGCAGCCCGTCGGTGCAGTCGATCTCGGTCTCGGCCCGCGACCCCGACAGCATGCGCGCGGCCCAATTCCAGATCAGCAACCTGCTGCGCTTGCGCCATAAGATCCGCAACACCGATGACTTCACGGTGCGCAGCCAGCAGGATCTGCTGCAAACGGCAGACAATGTCACCGGCATCCTGACCCTAGTGCTGGCGGCGACCGCTAGCATCTCACTGTTGGTGGGTGGCATCGGCATCATGAATATCATGCTGGTCTCGGTCACCGAACGCACTCAGGAGATTGGCCTGCGCAAGGCAATTGGGGCCACGCGGGGCGACGTGCTGGCTCAGTTCACCATCGAGGCGGTGATCCTGGCGACCGCAGGCGGTGTGTTCGGGATTCTACTGGGTACTGGGGGCACGCTGCTGGTCGCTGTGTTCACGCCCTTACAAGCAGTGGTTAGCCCCGCTGCGATTGCCCTGGCGGTGGGCGTGTCTGGGGCCATTGGCCTGGGCTTCGGCGTGGTTCCCGCACGCAGCGCCGCCCGACTTGACCCGATCGTTGCGCTCAGGAGCCAATAGGCCATGCCCACCCATCCGACGGTCATTCGACTAGAGCACATCGACAAACGCTACGGCTCCGGCGATTTGGAGGTGCTGGCCTTGCACGATGTCAGCCTCACGGTCAGCGCGGGCGAATACTGCGCGATTATGGGTCCCTCCGGGTCTGGTAAGTCCACAGCGATGAACATTATCGGCTGTCTGGACCGGCCCAGCAGCGGCGAATATTACCTGGACGGCGAGGCCGTGGCGCAGCTCGACGATGACGACCTGGCCCACATCCGCAACCGCAAAATCGGCTTCGTCTTTCAGCAATTTCATTTGCTGTCGCAGCTGAGTGCGCTAGAGAATGTCATGCTGCCGATGGCTTACGCGGGCATCCCGCGCGCCGAACGGCAGGAGCTTTCTGCTGAGGCGCTCATCCGGGTGGGTCTGGGCAACCGGCTTCAGAACCGTCCCAATCAGCTTTCGGGTGGTCAGCAGCAGCGGGTGGCGATCGCGCGTGCCATCGTCAACCGCCCAGCGCTCTTGCTGGCCGATGAGCCCACGGGTGCGTTGGATACTCGCACCAGCCAGGAGGTGATGGATATCTTCCAGGAGCTGAATGATGGCGGCATGACCTTGGTGATGGTCACTCACGCGCCTGAGGTGGCCCGCCTGTGTCAGCGTATTGTTTGGTTCCGCGATGGCCAGGTGATCCACGATCATCTGACCCCGAGCGATCTGGCGGCAGTCACCGGCTAGCCCCGGCGCTGGCATTCATTGGCCATAGCAGCCGGTGCGCCCAAAGTCTTACCAAGGCAATCGACTGCCGTCCCAGGCGAAGAATTGGCCGCTGTCACTGGCTTGAAGTTGATCGAGAACCAGCAGCAATTGCTGGACTGTGCGCTCAACCGAGAAGAGCTTCTCCGGGGGAACGCTGCGCTGAAAAGGGCGGGACAAACGTGTATCAGTGGTGCCGGGATGCAGGGTGACGACGATTGCCTGGGGGCAGGTTCGCTGATATTCAATCGCGGCGGTCCGCATGAACATATTCAGCGCAGCTTTTGAGGCGCGATAGCCATACCACCCGCCCAAGTAGTTATCGCCGATGCTGCCAACCTTGGCAGAAATAGTCGCTAGGATCGCACGCTCTTGATGTTTCAGCAATGGCTGCACATACTTCGCTAATAACACTGCGCCAATGCTATTCACCTGAAAATAGCGCAGTAGCTGTTCAGCATTGAGCTGCCGCAAATTCTTTTCGGGTTGCATTGCTCCCTCGTGCAATACGCCCACGCAATTAATCACCGTGTGCAGTGTGGCGATCTCTGTCTGAATTTCTTGCACAACAGCGACAATCTGCGCTTCTTCGGTAATGTCCATCGGCAGGCAGCGCAGCCGGGGATCGGCAATCGCTAACAGTTCTGATTGTGAGTTGCGATAGGTGGCGTAGACGCGCTCGACAGGCTCGGCTTGTAGCAACTGACGCACAAACTCCAAGCCGATTCCCTGACTAGCCCCAACCACAAGTGCCGCACTTGGCTTGCGATCGACCATAGATCCTGTCAGATCCCGTCAATAAAAAGCGCTTTGAGTATATCACTCAACCGTTTTTGCTATCTTTTTGAGACTGTACAGGCATGGCACTGACTTAGGGAGATCGTAGGAAGTAGAGAGAACCCGGAATGTAGAGAGAACCCGGAATGTAGAGAGAACCCGGAAATGGGGGGCGTTTGCCCCCCAACCCCCCCACTGGGGGACGAAGCGCCTCCCCCAGTCCCCCTGCGCAAGGGGTGACTGATCTGCTTAAGTCAGTGCCCTTCGGTCCGGAGCCAAATGGCACCTGAAATCTGGTGACTGACGCCACCGCCTCGAGCCTTCAGTCACAGCCATTGACCCTCTTTAGCACGCTCGCTGCAGTCGAAAGCTTGACCCTTGCACCTCAGCACTCGACTGATCGAGTGCTGCGCTCGAGCACGGGAGCAAAATGCTGCGCGGGTCGAGTTCTGAGCTGGGGCCGCGCAGCTGGCAGCTGGGACGGTGGGGCAAAACGCTCGCTGAGGGACGCAGAGGACTCGGCTCATGGCGTTTGAAGTCTAGCTTCTCAAGCCACAAGCATCCCCGGTTGAGGTCCACACACCCAGGATTGCCTGAAGGACCAGATCAACACTGCCCACCATCCAACCCCCGAGCGCTGTAACGGATGCGTGAAGCATCACCACCTCGCCTGATACAAGCCCCAGGTTGATGAGGTCAGGTTGCAGC
>JANNOU010000057.1:0-36924 GCA_031399305.1 Leptolyngbya sp. SOY_34_metabat_272 | reverse complement strand
GCAGAGATGCGCCAACCTGGGCGAGCTAGCGGCCCAGATTGGTGCAAGCGAACCTGATCCTACTCGTAAATCCAGCTGCTCAGGCTGGGTTCCCAGCTGGTTAGTTCTTCGTCTTTGAACCAGAGGCTAATTTCGCGCACTGCGGTCTCTGGGGCGTCGGAGCCGTGGATGATGTTGCGCCCGATGTCGATGCCAAAGTCGCCGCGCAGGGTGCCGGGCTCAGAGTTGAGGGGGTTGGTTGCGCCGATCAGTTTGCGGGCCGAGGCGATTACGCCTTTGCCTTCCCAGACCATGGCCACGACGGGGCCGGAGGTGATGAAGTTGACTAGGCCGGGGAAGAAGGGTTTTTCTTTGTGCTCGGCGTAGTGTTGCTCGGCTAGGTCGCGGCTGACTTTGCTCAGCTTGAGCCCCACTAAGGTGAAGCCTTTGGCTTCTAGGCGGCTGATGATTGTACCGACCAAGCTGCGCTGGACTCCGTCTGGTTTGATGGCGAGAAAGGTGCGTTCCACTGGAAATCTCCTAAAGTCCTTCCCGATCCTAGGGAAGCGCTGCCCCTTTGGACAGGTCTCCATAGCTGAGATCGGCATTTCTTCTTGAACTGGCGGCGGGCCCTGCGTCGAATGGCAGGTCGAATGGCACTGAGTTAGGGAAGTGGGAGCTGGTAGAGAGAACCCGGAATGGGGGGCGTTTGCCCCCCAAACCCCCCACTGGGGGACGAAGCGCCTCCCCCAGACCCCCTGCGCTAGGGGTGACTGACGCGCTTGGGGTTGGTATTTCTGGCGTTAGGGTTGCTCTGGAGGCGCAGGATCAGGGCTGACTTCGATACCACTCTAAGGTTTGGTGGATGGCTGCTCGTAGCGGGGTTGCAGAATTGCCAAATGTCTGGACGTACTGGCTGTGATCGACGACGAAGGGGTGTTCAAACTCGTACATCATCTCGACCATCTCTTGGGCTTCGGGAATGAAGAAGCCTCCTAGCCAGAGCCTGAACTTGCTCATGGCGCGAATGTTGACTCGATGTCCGGCTTGCTCACAGGCAATTTCAAGAAACTGGCGTGTGGTAACCGTTTCAGGATTAGGAACGTGCCAAATTTGTCCCAAGGCTTCGTCTCGCTCGCCCAGAACCACCAGCGCCTTGCCAAAGTCGTCGATAAACGTGTAAGTGTGGGGCAAGTCAATATTGCCCAGGCCAGACACAGGTTTCCCCGCTAAAATGGCTGGAAAAATTCGCGATCCCATCACGGAACCGAGCACCTGCGGTCCAAAAAAGTCCGATCCGCGCCCAATTGCAACCCGCAGGCGCTGGCTCTGGTGAGCTTCGAGCAGGGCTGCTGTCATCAGCGCCCGCGTGCGACCTTTGCGTGTGGTTGCGGCGTTGGGCAAATCTTCGCGGAGGGGGCCATTGCATAAGCCGTACATGTATAGGTTATCGCCGACGATGAGCTTGGCCCCGTTGGTAGCAACGCCATCTACAATCGCAGCTTGCAGCGCGGGAAATTGCTCTGGCCACTGGGTGTAGGCGGGT
Source organism: Leptolyngbya sp. SOY_34_metabat_272 (assembly GCA_031399305.1). Classification (GTDB taxonomy): domain Bacteria; phylum Cyanobacteriota; class Cyanobacteriia; order FACHB-261; family FACHB-261; genus FACHB-261. The sequence goes on along the minus strand of JANNOU010000057.1, from coordinate 35,399 downwards.
TGAGCACATTGATAAACCACGGACGCACCTGTCGTAGCGGCTCGTGTGCTTGCAGGGTCGTAAGCGTTGGCAGCAATGACCTCTACAGAGTCGGGTACCGTCGCCTGCCCGCTGCGATTGACCATGCGGACTCGCTTTTGATGCGCGACTAATTCGCGCATCACTGCTTGCCCCAGTGGCCCAGTTCCAAAAATTACATGCAGTTCTGGATTCGGTGTCATGGCGTGTTCCTCATGGGGTCAAAGTTCGGGCGCGCTGTAGCATTACGAGGCCGGTTACCAAGAACCAAAGCTGCAATACACTCACTGATACTGAGATGAAGGCTCCTAAGTCGGCTCCCCCTAGTTCGAGTAGCTGAATTGCCAATAGGGAGGCGGAGAACAAGCCAAATAGCCCGAGCCAGCGCGGCAAGCTTCGAGTTTGCAAGATGGTGATCGCAATGAGGGCTAACCACAATGCTGCAAACAAGCTCACGCCCAGGACTTCGCCGATCGAGCCAGCGTAGTCATTGAGCACTGTGTAAACGACTGCAATTGCCTCTCGAGTTGGAGCTGAAGTCGAAGCAGCGACATAAAGCTGCGCCAGTGCGGGCATGGGGGCTAACCAGCGAATGATGCCCAAGCTGCGGGCAATCATAGAAGCGAGTCCAAATGCCACCGCCAGACGCAGCAGCAGAGGATTGGCTCGGTCGGTTTTGACCACTTGAGCGGTCAGCAGGGCGATTGGATAGAACAGGATTGAGTAGAGCAGGTAAAGCCCATAACCCACGAAGACTGGCAGAGATTGATTGACCAGTTGTGGCAACATCAGGTCGGCGGGCGCGTCAAGGCTGGCAGGCCAGTTGATAGCGGCACCGAGAATGCCGACCGGCAAGAATAAGAGTAAGCTTTCGGCAATTAGCAAGCAGCCCGTTGTGCGGTAGAGAGATGGGGTTGGGATCAAAACGGTTCCTCCGGTGCTCGCTGAGCACCTGGTCTACAGATGGGTTCACATCCAGAGAAGATAAAGCCTCACACAGTGTGAGAGTCAAGCGGCTCTCTAGCCGCGATTTTTAACAGCAGAGGCAAGGTCAAGATCGTGAGGGGCGATCGGGATTTGCAGCTCCACCACTACCGGTTGATCCCGGAGGCAGACATACTCCGACTCTCGCCCAAATAGATGAATTTCCCGAAATGCGCCAACTTGTCGGTAGCCATTCGTGCCAATCCAGCGGTACAGAGCTGTGATCGCTTGCACGATATCCCGCAACATCCCACTGTGAACTACGCTAGCGATTAGGGTGATGGCTGGGAGTTCTCTGGTTGTTACCGGAAACTGAGTAGCAGCCTGGGGAGACGCGGGTTCAAGTCTTTGGCCGAGGATCACTCCAAATTCCAGGTCGATATCGACTTCGCGGTATTCAGCCAGGTGGTACAGCACTAGTTCAGGCCCCTTCGGCACGACCTTTTGACGGTGCAGCCAGCCATACAATTCATCAGAGAGCTGATGTCGGGAGGAGGGCATTGCCTGAGCCGTAGGTACAATTTGCCGAATTGAAGCAATTTCACGGGCGGCGACCGATTTCAGAATTACTTCATAGGGAGACAGTTGATCTTCTTGTTCAATTTGTTGTAGCCGAGCCTCTACCCGATTTAATCGAGATTCGGTCGCTTGGAGGTGTTGATGTAATTCTGCCTGCTTCAACCGCAACATGCCTCGTAATTGCTCTGCTGAAAGCTCACTATTCAGGAACTGGACAATTTGCTCAAGGGACAGGCCCAATTCCTTGAGTGCCATAATTCGGTGCAGGCGCGGCAATTGCTCGATTGCGTAGTGGCGATAATCTGTAGAGGGGTCAACATGAGCGGGTTTTAGCAATCCCAACTCATCGTAATGCCGTAGCATTCGTACGGACACTTGACCCAATTGTGAGAACTCGCCAATTCTAAACATCGTGGACCTGTTGACAGACGTGCGGCTAGCGAAACTTTATCGTTTCCTCTGCTGAGCGGCAATCGATGGGCAACCGTCTCTGCTGGCAAGGGCCGAGCGATGGAGCCTGGACTCATCGAGCCAGAAGTCAGACAGCTCAGGCGCTGCACTCTAAGCCTGTGGCTCCAAGCTCGGGCAATGGCGCAAACCGCTCAAAGCTTCAAGCTCGGCGCTCGGACGATGGCGCTCAGAACTCGGAATGTGCACCTCAGAACTCGGAATGTGGAGTTCGGAGCTCGGAATATGCACCTCAGGGCTCGGATGATGGAGTTCGGAACTCGGAATGTGCGCCCCAGAACCCCAAGCTTCAAGCTCTGGACTCCGTCTCCCGAGTTTTTCGCTGGTCGGAAGGCTACAAGCGCTGGGGGCTCTGGATCTCAAATGCCTTGAGCTGACTCACGTAGACCTGTTCGCTAGCAGGACAATCGGTGCTGAACCAGGCGTCTAGGATCTCGCGCGCTAGCTCTGGTGTCGTCGTGCGTAGCGAGAGCGCTAACACATTCGCGTCGTTCCATTGGCGCGCCCCGGCTGCCGTCTGCGCATCCTGACACAGAGCCGCTCGCACGCCGCAGATCTTGTTCGCCGCCATGCTGACCCCAGTGCCTGTATAGCAGCAGACAATTCCCTGAGCCGCGAGGCCCGAGGCCACTGCCTCACCCACCGCCCGTCCGACCGCTGGCCAAGCCTCCTCCACTCCGGCCAGCGGCCCAATCAGCAGCAGCTCGTGTCCTCGCTGCTTGAGATCGTCAATCAGGGCATCGGTGAGATAGCTCTTTTCATCGCTGCCGAGGGCAATCTGCATGGCTTTCTCCATTTGCTCCGGAACATGTGGCAGATTGCAAACATTTAGCAGGGACTACCATGCTCTTGATGTTGCCACAGGGATCTTGTGATTGGTAGCAGCCTTGATCGGCTGGAAAATCATCCGGGCAATGTCTCTCCGCCCATCCGGTTTTAGTAATCTTTTGAGAACCAATTTCGGTCGTGTGTCTGTCAGGAATCACGAGGTGATGGCCCTTGCTGATTGCCTCGCAGATAAGTCCGACTGATCAGAGCGAGATCGAGAACCTCTGGTAGACTCAGTAGAGTCTGACTGGCAGCAGATGCTCCTGACCTAAGGATGAACTTTCATCAAGCGCTCGAAGTCGCGAATGCAGCAGTCTCTGCTAGGTTTGGCAGGCACTTGAGCGATGTGGAAACGGCGATTCTCAGCGGAGCTTGGGAGAATCGAACCTATGAGCAAATTGCTCAAGCCTCGGGCTACTCTGTCAGCTACCTCACGCGCGATATCGGTCCTAGACTCTGGAAACTGCTAAGCCAGGCACTGGGCGAACCGGTCAGCAAAACCAATTTTCGGGCAGCCCTGGACCGACAATCGAGTCAGGGCCAACCAAAGCCCCCTCACAGTGAACAGAGGATCCCAAGCCCGACAGAACCGCCTGAGAATTTGCAACCTCTGCCCGCTCAGCTGCCTCGCTGTGACTGGGGAGAGGCCGTGGATGTCAGCTTTTTCTGTGGACGCGTCCCGGAACTTAGCACCCTGAAACAGTGGATTCTGCAAGAGCGCAGCCAGCTAGTCGCCCTGCTAGGCATGGGCGGGATTGGTAAAACCTCTTTAGCCGTGAAGCTAGCGCAGGAGATCCAGGCCAACTTCGAGGTTGTAGTTTGGCGCTCGCTGCGCAACGCGCCGCCGCTAGAAACGCTTGCCAGCGATTTAGTTCCCTTCTTGTCTGACCAACAGGATACTCAAGCAGAACTCGGTCGGCTGATGCACTGGCTGCGGGCCTGTCGCTGCCTGCTGATTCTGGACAATGTGGAAGCAATCTTGCAGGCAGGCGATGCCGCTGGACAGTACCGCCCTGGCTATGAAAACTACGCAAACCTATTTCGGATGCTTGGGGAGATGGCCCACCCCAGTTGCCTGCTGCTGACCAGCCGAGAAAAACCTGCTGAAGTCGCTATCTTCGAGGGGATTGGCCCCGTTCATTCTCTGCATTTAGCGGGCTCTCCGGAAGTAGCTCAGGTGTTAATTCAGACCAAGGGATTAGCGGGTTCAGAATACCAGAAACAGGAATTGGGCAGACGCTACGGCTACAACCCCTTGGCACTGAGAATTGTGACCACCTCGATTCAGGACCTGTTCGACGGGGAGATTGGAGAATTTCTAGACCAAGATGCGGTCATTTTCAACAGCGTCCGCCGCTTATTAGATCAGCAATTTGAGCGTCTCTCGTGGCTAGAACAGAGCATCATGTACTGGCTGACCATCAATCGAGAATGGACGACCATCTCAAGTTTGTCAGAAGACATTGTGCCGCCGGTTTCACGAGCGAAGCTCCTAGAAGCCCTAGAGTCTTTGAGTTGGCGATCACTGATTGAGAAACGAACGGGCAGTTATACCCAGCAATCGGTCGTCATGGAGTATATGACCGAGCGATTAATTGAGACGATGGTCACGGAGATAGAGACCCAAAAACTTTCTCTATTTGTCAGCCATGCTTTGATGAAAACCACTGTCAAAGCTTACATTAGAGAGAGCCAGATCAGGCTCATTTTAGGTCCAACTGCCAACAAACTTCGGATACTGTTCTACTCCGAAAAAATCCTCAGACGGCAGCTGCAAGAAATTCTCGGACTACTGCAAGATAAAGCGACTCACGCATCTAGCTATGGCGGTGGCAACCTAATCAATCTCTGCTGTCATCTGGGCCTGGATTTGACCAATCATGATTTTTCTAACTTGACGATTTGGCACGCTGATCTTCAGAAGGTCCATTTACCTAGAGCTAATTTTGCTCACTCCAATTTTGCCAAGTCTGTTTTTACGCAGACCTTCGGAGCTATCTCTGCGGTGACCTTCAGCCCAGATGGCCAGCTGCTTGCTATCGGAGAGGCCCACGGCAAGATCCGCCTGTGGTGCCTGGCTGATAGCCAACCCCTGTTGACCCTGCCCGGACACATTGGCTGGATCCAGTCTGTCCGTTTCAGCGCCGATGGCAGGACCCTGGTGAGCAGTGGCGATGATCAAACCGTGAGATTGTGGGATGTGCGCACAGGCCAGCTCTTGAAGGTCTTACAGGGGCATACCAGTCGGGTATGGTCCGTCAGAGTGAGTCCTGATGGTCACACCCTGGCAAGCGGCAGTGGCGATTGCACCGTGAAGCTGTGGGATGTGCAAACGGGGCAATGCTTGCAAACCTTGCAGGGGCATACGGCTCAGGTCTCATCTGTTGACTTCAGCTCTGATGGTTGCACCCTCGCGAGTGGCAGTTTTGATCAATCGGTGCGGCTGTGGGATGTGCAAACGGGGCAATGCTTACGAACTCTGTCCGAGCATCACAGCTGGGTGTGGTCCGTCAGATTCAGCTGCGACGGCCAGATCTTGGCCAGTGGCAGTAGTGATCGAACCGTGAAGCTGTGGGACGCGCGAACGGGACAACTTCTAAATACCCTTCTAGGGCATACTGAGCAGATTTCGTCCATCAGCTTCAGCCCCGATGGCCATACCCTAGCCAGTGGTAGTAATGACCAAACTGTAAGGTTGTGGGATGTCCGGACCGGACAACTCTTGAGCACTTTGCAGGGGCATACCAAGCAGATATGGTCGATCAGCTTTAGCCCCGATGGCTATACCCTAGCCACTGGCGGTAATGACCAAACTGTGAGGTTGTGGGATGCCGGCACCGGACAGCTTCTGAGTACCTTGCAGGGGCATACTGCCCAAGTCTCATCCATCGACTTTAGCTCTGATGGTCTTGTGCTTGCCAGTGGCGATGGGGATTGCGTCGTGAGGCTGTGGGAAGTGCACACAGGTCAACTCTGGCAAACCTTGCAGGGGCATACAAATTGGGTCTTGTCAGTAGGCTTCAGCCCTGGGGGCAACATGCTGGCTAGTGGCAGTGCGGACTGTACCGTTAAGCTGTGGGATAGACAATCTGGACAGCTCTTAAACACCTTGTCAGGGCACAGCAGCTGGGTTTGGTCCGTGGATTTTAGTCCCGATGGCCATATGCTCGCCAGTGGCAGTTTCGATCAAACCGTGAGATTGTGGGATGCCCACACAGCACAGTGCTTGCAAATCTTGCCGGGGCACCACAACTTGATATGGTCGGTCAGGTTTAGCCCTGATGGTCGGACCCTCGCCACTGGCAGCAATCATCACGCCGTAAAACTGTGGGATGTTTGTACCGGGCAAGTCTTGGACACTTTAATGGGCCATACGAGCCCAGTCTGGTCTGTGACCTGGAGTCCTGATGGCCGGACCCTAGCCAGTGGTAGTGCAGACTGCACCGTAAAGCTGTGGGACGTCCGAACTGGGCAACTCTTACACACCTTACAGGGGCATGGCAGTTGGGTCTGGTCTGTGGCTTGGAGCCCTGATGGCCACACCTTAGCCAGTGGCAGCTACGACCGCACCGTGAAGCTATGGGACACTCACACTGGAGAAGTCTTGAAAACTTTGCAGGGGCACACCAATTGGGTCTCAGCAGTAGCCTTTAGCCCCGATGGCCAAACCCTCGCCAGCGGCAGCATCGACGAAACCATCCAGCTCTGGGAGATCAAGACGGCAGAAGTGGTGAAGACCCTCAGAGCTGAGAGACCCTATGAAGGAATGAATATCACCCAAGTAACCGGCTTGACAGAGGCGCAGAAGGCAACCTTGAAAGCCTTGGGAGCTGTAGAAAATTCGGTCTGAATGGAAACTTTATTTCAGAGAAACTGAAGAGAAAAGTCTGAGGCATGGCAATCCAAAAGGACAAGATTCAAAGTCCCACCCTCCTATGGCTGTCTTTAATTGCAGTCTCCCTGATGTGGGGTAGCATTTTCCTGTTTATCAAAATATCTGTGGTTGAGGTGCCACCCTTTGCCCTGACGGCAGTTCGGGCAGGGATTGCAGCAGTTGCGCTGACAGCTATGCTGGTCTTATTTCAGCAACCGGTTAGATTATCACGCAGCCAGTTTATTCACATGGTTGTGCTTGGAACTGTCAATGGATGGCTGCCAGACGTTTTGACTGCCTTTGCAGTTTTACGAATCGACAGTGCTAAGGCAGGAATGCTCAGTGCCTCAACACCGCTGTTCACTGTTCTGCTCGCCCATCTCCTGATCGAGGAGGAACGCCTTCACTGGCGTAAAACCATAGGAATCTTAGTGGGCTTCACTGGTATATTTTTGCTCGTTGGCCCCGATAAGATTATTCAAGGCAGCGGCTCTATCTCCGGCTACCTGCTCATGTTAGCAGTCGCACTGTGCTACGCGACTGGCAACGTCTATGGGCGTTGGGTACGAGCTTCAAACCCAGCACAACTCGCGCTTGGTCAAATCATTTGCACTTGTATCCCCGCCGCTGTTATTAGCTTTGCCATTGAACCCCGCTGGAGTTTGGACTTAACGCCCAGTGTTTTGTTCTCGATCTTAGTGCTTGGTATCTTGTGTACGGCGGCATCCAATGTTTTGTACTTAAATTTGCTCCGTTGGCTGCCAGCAACAAATGTCTCGACCGTTTCGTACCTGAAGCCAGTTTGGGCAGCAACCCTGGGTCTCCTAGTGCTGCACGAGACTCTAAGTGTTTACTCAGTGGTTGGCTGCGCCGTTGTTCTACTGGGGGTCTGGATTGTCAATAGTGCCAGGGCAAGAACCGCGACTGGCTGAGCTTAGGCAGCGAAAAGCCCGGAAGCTCAGCTCATGAAAGCAGGCGTTGGCGAAATTCAGAGGCGGCTGACGGGTCTGGAATCTCTGCTGATAAGGCGTCGACGAGGTGTTCAGCGCAGGCAGGAGTGTGTTGAGCGAGGGCCTGCTTCAAGAGAAAATTGGCGATAGGGCCAATGCAGTAGACGAGTTCTTGTCGACAGCGTTCAATGAATGCTAAGTCAAGCGCCCGTGGTTCAACAGACCTCTGGAACAGCATTGACGGGCCATGGCTGCCGCGCTGAGAAACTAGGTTAGTTATCAATTTGTGAAACTCAGCTGCAAGTTCAGGAGCCTCCATTTCCATGCGCCCCAAAGCTTGTTTAGAAAGATGATGCAGGTGGCTAGGCCGATCTGCCCTGAGTGACGCTGCCTGAGAAACATCCCAGTAAAAGTCCCCTGCTCCGACGATTTCACCAGCCCCGAATGTCTGTAACAGTTCGGTTTGCCCCTTCGGCAGTTCCAGCACCAGGCTCACCTGTCCGGAAGCCACCCAGTAGACCCCTTTGGGAGGATCTCCCTGCCGGAACAACCATTGGTTTGTGGAGACTGGCAACCATTCTAGATAGTTGCTCAAGGTTGCCAACGGCTCATGATTCTGCAATCCCTCTTGGCTCTGGGAAGCTAAGGGCAAAGGAGCGGGGTGAGGTTCAAGCTCGGTGCCTAGAATTTGGTTTTCGCACCATTCGAGCCCCTGATCTAGGGTGGGAAAAAACTTGAGCTGAGGCTTGGCCGTATCCAATTGGTCCTCCCGCTGCAACTTATTCCAGATTGCAGAACTCAGATGGGTGAAAATCAGTGTTGTCTCGTGCCTGTGAGTCATCTGTTGAATTCTCACAAGGCTGAGAGCGGCTGACGAATCGATGTCCCTGACCCAGCCAAAATCAATCACGATGAAACGTACAGGCTTAAGGTGCAGAGCAGCGATTCGCTGGTGGACCTGATTGACCAAACTATTGGCTGTGCCGAAGAAAATTACACCTTGCGGTTCTAATACGTATATCTGTTCTCCCTGCTCATGCAGTACCTGAAGCTCGGGTTGTGAGCGCTGAGCAGAACTCGGACGCTCAGGGCCTGAAACACCGGGCTGGATAGCATAGATCCGGCTGTAGGACACGACGAACAGGATCCCGGCAACCGCCCATCCCAAGGCCAGCCCCTGCAGGAAGCCGAGAGTGCTGCTAACAACGAGGATGAGCTGCACAATCCAATAGTCAGCCTTGGAAAGCTTGAACCAGGCATCATAGCTCCACTCAGCGAGCAGCGATAATCCCAAAAATAGGAGCAAGCCGCCCAAGACAGGTCTTGGGAAGTGGGAGAGGAACGAGGAGCCCCAAACAGACACGATCGCAAATACGCCAGCTGTCACGAAACTGGCCACGCGATTACTGCCCCCCATCTTATGAGCCAGAACGGATTTGCTCAGGGAGTGGTAACTCAAAATGCCAGCGCCCAGCCCCACGACGAGGTTGGCAATTCCGGCAACTTTCAACTCCCGATTCACATTGATCGCTTGGTCCGTGACCAGCTCTAGACCGCTGACGTTCATCAACAGGGAAATCGCAGAAACCACCACGACGGTGGCTAGACAGGTAAGCTGGTTGGCGATCGCTGACCAATGTACCTGGGTCAAAGTCGCCAGGCTGAGGAATTGCCACCCGCTGGGGGCGGGAGCGGCTCCCAGCAAGCCAGTCTGCGAACTGGCTTGGGCGGTGGCGCTCAGTGACGGCAGGAGATAGAACACTCCGACCGCCGCCAATAGGCTGACCAATAAGATCAGGGGATGAGTCCGGCGACGCGAAATCACCAGCAGGTAGAGCCCCAAGAGCAAGCCAGGTAGCCACTGGACCCACTGCTCGCGCTGAGACAGGAAGGGCAGTTGCGCGATTGCCAAAGGCTGGTTAGTCATCACCTTAAAGGCCCCACTGACCAGTAGCCAACCGGTACTGGCGACGAAGCCGCCAATCACGGGATGGGGAACGGACCGAACGATTTCACCGACGTTCAGCAGGCCTAGGGCGAGCAGACAAGCGCCAGTGGCCAGCGAGGTCAGGGCGATCGCGACCAGGATGGTTAGAAAAATTTCAGCGGGTGGGGCTGACGCCGAGAGATCTTTAGCAATTGCTGCGGCACTCCAAGCCAGAATCGCCGTGGGTACGGTCCCCAGATCGGCAACGGATCCGGTAAAGGAGCTGCCCACGGCAATGATCACACGAGTGACGGCGGCGCTCAGCAAGACAATGCTGAGGCCTGCCGAGAGGTGGCCCGCCAGGCTCCCAGAAAAGATCAGCGCCGCGAAGGAGAAGTTGAACAGGACGCCGATCACACCTGTGGTCAGCCCCACGCCCAGGTTGGGCAGGAGCTGATGGGTCAGGCATCGTCTACTGACCAATTTGGTGTTGGTCAATGGCTTTGGGTTCATCGTTCACCTAGAAGCTCTGTGCTGTGTGCGCTTGGCTATGTAAGTTGGCTAAGAGATAGCCAGGCTTCAGCATCGTAGGTCAAGCGATGGGTCTGCTACTTCACCTGCTAGATTCACCTGCCTGGGTGATTGTCTGACGCTTCAGGCGCTCGGCTGCCTGGCAATACCCGTCAGTTGAGTCACTAAATCTGAGGCTTGAGCGAGTAGCGCGATTTCAAGATCCACTGTGTAGGCCTGAGTTTGAGCAATCGCTGTGACCACTTGCCCGAGGTCGGCGTTGCCTTTTCTGGCCCCTAGCCCGTTGAGCGAACACTCAATTTGTCTGGCTCCACGATTTAGGGCCACCAGCGAATTCTGAACGGCCAGGCCCAAGTCATCATGGCAGTGGACGGAGACGATAGCCTGGTCAATGTTGGGCACTCGATTGACCAGGCTGCCGATCAGCTCTGAAAATTCCTCGGGTGAGCATAGGCCAAGGCTATCAGGGATGCTGATGGTGGTCGCGCCGCTTTGGATAGCAGTCTCCACTGCTTTGCAGAGGAAGTCGGGATTGCTGCGGGTTGCATCAAAGGCAGACCACTCAACGTCGGCGCTATAGTCTCTAGCGAGCGCGACGCTATCCTGGATCACAGCCAGGCTTTGCTGTTCGCTCAACTCAGAGTGATCTTTGAGATGAACTGGCGTGAAGATGTTAATTCTGCCCCTGGCTGCTGGCCTGATCGCCAGAGCGACACTGGCGATTTCGTCTGGCCTTGAGCCGGCCAAGCCGCAGATTGTGGCTTGTTTAATCTGCTTCGAGATCATGAAGATGGCATCAAAGTCTTTTTTAAAGGCTCCTGGATAGCCTACTTCAATGACATCGACTCGCATCGCTTCTAGGAGCTTGGCGAGTTTAATCTTTTGGTCGATGTCTAGCTGCACGCCAGGAACCATTTCTCCTTCACGCATGGTGGTGTCGAAGATAATAATCTTGGATTTTGAAGTTGTTGGTTCCATCCTCTCTTCTCCAGCTGCGCTGGCGTCCATCACGCTCAAGACTAACTCCCTGACGGTGGGTCAAGGTTGCTCATCTGTCAGGATATCTGGCACGCTAGGAGTCTGGGTTACAGAAAACGTCTGGACTTTTTGGCTACCATGTCTGAAAAGTTCAGGTTGTCGGATGGGATCCAAGCGAGGTCAGTAGACTGCTGGCAAAAGTGCTGTCACCCTCAGGGAGATAGTTGTCAGTACTCGGGGAGGATGTTGTTAGGACTCAGGGATGTTGGTGCCAAGCTTAGGGAGGATATTGTTAGGACTCAGGGAGGATGTTGTTAGGGCTCAGGGCGACTGGTGCCAATTGGCGGCGTTCCCCCCGAGCTTGACACCAACCGCCCTGAGTCCTAACAACATCCTCCCTAAGCTTGGCACCAACTGCCCCGAGGGCTGACAACTATCTCCCCGAGCTTGGCACCAATCGCCCTGAGCCCTAACAACATCCTCCCTAAGCTTGGCACCAACCTCCTTGAGCCCTAACAACATCCTCCCTGAGCTTGGCACCAACCTCCCTAAGCTCTAGCAGAAGCGGATCATTCCAGGCTGCGGTGAGGGTTGTAGAAATCCGAGGTAGCTTGGGAGGTGGCGGCATCTGCTGCCAAAATTTTGATGGAGGGCAGATCGCTTGAGTGTGGATGGCAGGCTCGTAGAGCGTAGGCAACTGGCATGAACTGGGCCGCGTATTCAAACTCAGAAGAATCGCTATCTCCAAGCGAAGCTGTGTTCCACACCATTTTTGAGCATAGCTCCGACGGCATTTTCATCGTCGAGGTTGAGGCGGTTTGCGAGGGAAAATCTGAGCGATTCGAGTTTCGCTACCTGAACTCAAACCCAGCTCATGCCTGGATGATGGCAATTGCCACAGCAACCATCACAGGCTCGCGTCCGCACGATTGCCTGCCTACCGAACTGGCCGACCAGGTTTGCCAGACCTATCGCCGCTGTGTAGAGCAGCGCCAGTCGTTTAGCCAGGAGTTAGTCTTTGAGCGAAACGGCCAACGTCACAACCTGGTGACCAACCTCTCGCCCCTGTTTGAGCCAGACGGTCGCATTTCAAAGCTGATCGGCCTCTGTCAAAACCTCACCGACCGTCAGCAAACCGAAGCAACTCTACGGCAGAGCGAAGCCCGCTACCGAGCCGTGGTTGAGAATCAGACAGAGCTGATCAGCCGGTCGCTGCCAGACGGAACTCTCACCTTTGTCAACGAGGCCTACTGTCTCTATTTTGGTCAGCAGCGCGAGGACTTGCTCGGGCTGAACTTCATGCTGTTGGTCCCAGAGTCAGAGTGGCAGCAAATCAAACACGACTTGGCAGCCCTAACCCCAGAAAATCCCATCCTCATCACCGAGCACCAGGAGCTGAACGGCGACAGCGAAACCCGCTGGCTGCAATGGGTTGACCAGGCGATCTTTGATCAGCAGGGCCAGGTTATCGAGATCCAATCGGTCGGGCGAGACGTCACCGACCGCAAACAAACCGAAGCCAGGCTGCAACAACAAGCCGAACGCGACCGACTGATGACCGGCATGGCCCAACGCATTCGCCAATCCTTGCAACTAGAGGAAATCCTCAGCACCACCGTCGAAGAGGTTCGACACTTTCTCCAGACCGACCGGGTGATCCTCTACCGCTTTCACGTCGACGATCAGGGTGTGATCATGGCCGAATCAATCGCCGATGGCTGGACTTCAATGCTAGGCCTGACCCTCGCAGAGACACTTGGCGAGAACCATCACCAATCGCTCAGTCGCGGCGAGATTGTAGTCGTTGACAATATCTACGCCGCTGGCATTGAGCCGCCTCACTCTGACCGACTCGCCCGGTTTCAGGTCCAAGCGAACCTGGTCGTGCCGATCTCACCGGACGGGCAGCTGTGGGGTTTACTAATCGCCCATCACTGTTCTGGGCCGCGCCACTGGCAGCCGCTGGAGACGGATTTTCTCACCTTCCTGGCAACCCAAGTTGCGCTTGCCATTCAGCAGAGCCAGCTCTATCAGAAACTGAGTGAACTCAACACCACCCTCGAAGCTCAGGTCCAGGAGCGCACTGCTCAGTTGCAGCAAGCCCTCGACTTCGAAGCCGTGCTCAAACGCATTACCGACAAGGTGCGCGATAGCCTCGATGAAAATCAGATTTTACAGACGGTCGTGCGTGAACTAACCCTGACCGTAGACGTAGACTGTTGTGACACCGGACTGTACGATTTCGAGCGCAATACAGTCTTGATCAATCAGGAACACGCACAAGTCGATTGGCCTTCTGGCCAGGGACAGGAATTGCCAGCCGCCGCGATTGCCGATGCCCATGCTGAGCTTCTAAAGGGGCGCTGCCTGCAATTTTGTGAACTAGAGCCTCCTTGCAATCAACCGCGCTCGGCGGTGCTGGCCTGCCCAATTATTGATGACCAAGGTATCCTCGGTGATTTGTGGCTATTTAGGCCAACCGAGCGGACCTTCAACGAATTAGAGATCCGGCTCACTCAACAAGTTGCTAATCAGTGTGCGATTGCCATTCGTCAGGCCAGACTCTACCAATCGGCCCAAGAACAGGTTGCAGCGCTCGAAAAACTGCATCAGCTCAAAGACGATTTTTTGAGCACAGTCTCCCACGAATTGCGCACGCCCCTTGCCAACATCAAGATGGCAATTCACCTGCTCAAAACCTCTCCGCTCAGCGACAGAACCGATCACTATCTGCAAATCCTCCACGAAGAATGCACACGGGAAACCGAGCTGATCAACGACTTGCTGGATTTGCAACGCCTGGAAGCGGGCGTGAGTGCCATGACCCTGGAAATCCTGCAAGTGCCAGACTGGCTGCCTGGCGTGATCGAACCGTTTCGCGCCCGCGCCCACGAGCGCCAGCAGACCTTGCAGGTTCAGTGTCTGCTCCCCCTGCCGCCCTTGATGAGCGATCGCTATGCCCTGGAGCGAGTCCTGGCCGAATTGCTCAATAATGCCTGTAAGTACACCCCCCCCGGCGGCGAAATCGGGGTGACCGTCCAACACCTGCCTGGCCCCAGTTCCCCGCTTCTGTTCCAGGTCGGCAACAGTGCCGAAATTCCGTCCTCAGAGTTGCCCCGCATCTTTGATAAGTTCTACCGCGTTCCTCAGGCCGATCCCTGGCTGCAGGGAGGAACGGGCTTGGGCTTGGCGCTGGTCCAAAAGCTGGTTGAGCAGCTCAAGGGCGAGATTCAGGTCGAAAGCCGGGCAGGGCAAACCCTCTTCAGCCTCCGACTTCCCCAGCACAGAAGCAACCCAGCGCTCTCCTCTGAGCGGCCCTGAGTTTCCCCTTTACCCCACTAGCGACCCGAAGTGTTTTCGATCACTGCATCTCCAGCAAGCCGCTACTAAAGCTGTTAAGAGCGGTTCTTCTTCTGTTGTCCTCTCTATGGCCGATCCCAGTGATACCCTCCGAGCCCTCCGGGAGGCGCTCCGGTTTTCGCCAGAGAACATCCCTTTGCGGCAGCACCTCGCCGATACCTTGTTAAGCCAGGGCCAACCCGAAGCCGCCGAGCAAGAATACTGTCAGGCCCTGGCCCTGGCCCCCGAGGACTCGACGCTGAAATTGGGTCTGGCTCGCGCCTTCTATCAGCAGGGCAAGGACTCCCAGGCGCTGGTCATTGTCGAGAACCTGGTCCAGCAGTCTGACAGCCCAGCCCAGGCTTATCTGCTCCACGCCCGCCTCCTGCTGCGGGCAGAGGACACAGAGGCCGCTGTCCACCAGTTCCGTCAGGCGCTGGAGCAGGACCCCTCGCTTCAAGATGCTGACCTCGCCGACCGCTTGGGCGTGCGCACCGACAACCTGTCCGAAGAGCTTTCAGATGTGTTCGCCCAAGCCCAGTCGGAGGTTACGACCGCAGACCCCACCCTGGAACGGCCCACGATTAGCTTCCAGGAGGTAGGCGGCATGGAGAGCGTCAAAGAAGAGATCCGACTGAAGATCATCCATCCTCTCAACTACCCCCAGCTCTATCAGGCCTACGGCAAAACTATCGGCGGCGGCATTCTGATGTACGGACCACCCGGCTGCGGCAAGACGCACCTGGCCCGCGCCACCGCCGGCGAGATCCGAGCCAAGTTCATCGCCGTCGGCATCAACGACATCCTCGACATGTGGCTGGGCAATAGCGAGAAGAACCTACACGAGCGCTTCGACCAAGCGCGACGCAACCGGCCCTGCGTACTGTTCTTCGACGAGGTAGACGCGCTGGCGGCCAACCGCTCCGACCTGCGCTACAGCGCCAGCCGCCAGATTATCAACCAGTTCCTGGCTGAACTCGACGGTGTGCAGAGTTCCAACGAAGGCGTCTTAATCCTGGCGGCCACCAATGCCCCCTGGCATCTAGACGCTGCCTTCCGCAGGCCGGGGCGCTTCGACCGCATCCTGTTTGTGCCGCCGCCCGATGCGCAGGCCCGCGCCTCAATCTTGCGCCTGCTGTGTCGGGGCAAGCCGGTCGAGGAGATCGACTACGCTTACCTGAGCAAGAAGACTGAGCACTTCTCCGGTGCCGATCTCAAAGCGGTGCTCGACCTTGCCGTGGAGAAAAAGCTGCAGGAGGCGATGAAAGCAGGTGTGCCCAAGCCCTTGACCACCCGCGACTTAGTGACCGCTGCCAGCACGCTCAAGCCTTCCACCCGCGAGTGGTTTGCCACCGCTCGTAACTACGCCTTACACGCTAACCAAGGCGGCATCTACGACGACATCCTCAAGTACCTCAAGCTCTGATGAGCAACTCTCTGGACCGAGCCCTGCTCCTGTTTCAGCAGGCTCGCTACGAGCTGGCCGCCGAGGCGCTGGAGCAGGCGATTGCAGCTAATGCCAGTGACGCAACCGCCCACGCCCTGCTCGGCCTGTGTCTGGCACGCAGCAAGCGGTACCCAGAGGCGCTCCAGGCGGCTCAGCAGGCACTCCACCTGGCCCCTGACCACGCCTACTGCCACTACGCTCTGGCCAGCGTGCTCTACGACCACGACCGTCTGGCCGAGGCGCAGACGGCGATCAGCGAGGCTATTCGGCTCGATCCGCACGAGGTGTCTTACTTCGCACTGCAGGCTTGGATCGAGATTGACCAGCAGCACTGGGCCGAGGCGCTGACCAGTGCCGAGCAGGGACTGAGGTTGAACCCCGAGCATGTAGGCTGCACAAACTTGCGGGCGATGGCGCTGGTCAAGCTGGGCCGGGTGCCAGAAGCTAAAACTGCCGTCGAGGCCGCGCTGGCCCATAGCCCAGACGACGCTCTCAGCCATGCCAACTTGGGCTGGGTGCTCCTGGAGCAGGCCTCACCCCACCAGGCCCTGATGTCGTTTCGCGAGGCGCTGCGGCTCAACCCTGAATTGGAGTGGGCGCGGCAGGGCGTGGTCGAGGCGCTCAAGGCGCGTAACCCGATCTACGGGCTGATGCTGCGCTACTTTCTCTGGCTGCCCAAGCTCAGCTGGCAAGTCCGTTGGGGCATCTTTCTGGGCTTGTTTGTGGCTCTGCGCGCCCTACGCAATCTGGCGCGCGCCAATCCTGAGCTACTCAGCTGGTTCTGGCCAGTGCTGACAGTCTACGGTCTGTTTGTGCTGATGAGCTGGCTGGCCGATCCCCTGTTCACCCTGCTGCTGCGGCTCGACCGCTATGGCCGTTTGACTCTCTCCTCGCAGGAGGTTACTGCCTCAAATTGGGTGGGCGGCTCGCTGCTGTTGGCTTTGCTGGCAGGCGCTGTAGGGCTGCTCAGCCGCAGTTCTTCGGCCTGGCTGGCTGCCGCAGTCTTCGCCCTGTTGCTCTTACCCTTAGCGGCGACGTTTCGCTGCTCACCAGGCTGGCCGCATCGCGTAATGAGCTTCTACACTGGGACGCTGGCCGTCATCGGCCTGGCTGCTGTGGGCTTATCACTGGTTCCAGGGGCCGGGGCAGTGGGGGCTGTCAACAGACTGCTGTTGGGGCTGTTCGGCATCGGCGTGCTGCTATCGCTCTGGGTCGCCAACCTTTTGGTGATGCTACGCCCAAAGTCGTAAGCGAGCTTGTAGCAGTCAGGTGGCCTGACAGGCGGCGGCACGGAGGCCGACCCAAACTGCGTAGCGGCTGGTTGAGATGGTGATCAGCACTGCCGCCCCTTGCTCTGCCAGCTCGTAGGCGAACTGGTAGGCTGCCAGCCTGGAACGGACACTGAATTCCTGGTTCAGACTGTAGACATTCCCCTCATGCCAGATTCCCTCGTGGATATCGTCTTCGCGGTAAAAGTTGAAAGACGACAGCTGCTGCTCAGGCATCACAGCCGGGAGTGCCTGAAACGAAGTCTTGGATGAAGTGGCGATGGCTTGCATGGGATCTTCAGCAGGAATTCAGCCTTTTCTGAGGTCATTATGTCCTGATCACAGGTTTCTAGCCGTGACCGCAGTCAGCTTTGACTTGTGATCAATCCTTTTGTTCCCAGTGACTCAGCGCACAAGCGGTTGGGCACAGGATGGGCTGTGATCGCTCAGGAGGTCTGGGCGAAGGGGGCGTCTGGCCGGGGGCAGGTGGGACTGGTAAGTGTGCAGCACGCTAAGGTGCGCTTGTTCCGTGCTCAGCCCCTGGCAGATTAGTTCGTTGAACTGATCCAGCGCAGCCTGGCTCCACTGGGGAGACTTGGCACTGGGTCGAGCGGGTAATTCGATCGTGGCATCAGGGATCATGCAGGTGTTCCGATTGGTGTCGTGGGCAGCCCAGCCTGAGGTTGCTTGCAAGACTTCTCAGGGCTGTGGATAGCAGAGTGATTTTTCCAACACAGGAATCGAGGGACGAAAAAGCTCAGTGGGAGTTGTCAATTCCCCAAAAAATGGAGCTGAAGAAGACTCGTCTCTCAGTCCTGTATCAGAGGAACTGTCGTTGGTATCAAACACACACAGCGCTTTTTAGCTCTGTCTGGGACTGCTTTTCTAGATTTGCCTAGCTCATTCCGGATCGTCTGAACAATGCTGGCCTAACCAGTCTAGAAATTGCTCAGACCAGTGCTGGTCGAGGCCTATGGTTTCACACTGCTCAAGCAGTTGTGTCAGCTGCTCGCAAGCTGATTTTTGTGGCTGTTGCTGCCCTTTGACTTCTGGCAGTTCACGACCAATTTGAGCCCCTGCGACTGCAGGGCTAATCCTTGTGTCATTCATCAGCCACCTCGGCTAACTGGACTCAATGTGTCGAAAAGATGTTGGAGTGGTGGGTCAGGTCGGTGGAGGTGGTAGATGTGCCCGGCCTGGTTTTGTCAGATCGTCAGTAACGGGCATTACCCGTATTTTTTGTGCCCACTTACCTGATCTTACGTATAGAATCAAACTGCCTGGAAGGCAACCCTTTTAAAGATTTCGTAAACCTTTGCTCTCCTGCCACGCTTGCACAGGTTCGGCAAGGTTGTCCCAGCTGCCCAACCGCAGGCGATAATCTTTCTCGCGCACTTCGCCATGGCCAGCGTGTTGAGTACTATTCCTCCCCTCGTCCACCCCATCACTGCCCAGAGTTTTGCAATCATCGATGGCGAGATCGGCAACCACAGCCTACCCCCCGACCAGTACGCCGTGGTGCGCCGCGTCATCCACAGCACGGCGGACTTCGAGTTCAAGCACCTAGTTCGGTTCTCTGAGGCCGCGATTGCGTCTGGCCTGCGAGCGCTGCGTCAGGGGGCTCCGGTGGTCGTCGATGTGGGAATGGTGCAGCAGGGGGTTGCCAGCCTGTTAAAACAGACCTTTGGCAACCGGCTGCTGAATTGTCTAGATCAAGCTTCTGGGCCGTTGCCAGGTCGCACGCGCACCGAAACGGGCTTGCTGCGCTGTGCTGCTGCTTACCCGGAGGCGATCTTTGTGATCGGCAACGCGCCCACGGCGCTGCTGGCGCTGTGCCAACAGATCCAGGCAGCCACCGTGAATCCAGCTCTGGTGATCGGCGCGCCTGTGGGCTTTGTCTCGGTGCTGGAGGCCAAGGCAGCCCTGGCGGGCTGCCCGGTGGCACAGATCCGGGTGGAAGGCCGCAAGGGAGGATCGGCGGTGGCCGCCGCGATTCTCAACGCCCTGGTGAGTCTGGCCTGGAACGCTCAGGAAAGGGAAACGCCGAGCTGATTGACCAAGCTCTAGCTGTGTTCGTTCAAGCCGACTACAGTCACTAGCTCGTGAAGCTTAGCGAATTTGCTTGTGAGCTGGGACGCGGACCCGCTGGCCTACTGAACCTCCCACCAGCCCGCCCAGGGGCCGATGAAGCGCACGATGACCCAGAGGGCCACCAGCCCGACGATGCCGACCCAGGCTCCTCGCGTGCTCCATTTGACGAACTGCTCGGCCTGGCGCTTGTTGATGAAGGTCAGCCAGGACGCTATGGGCTCTGGTTGGCCATATTTCTCGCCCATTGTGTCCTTGCGGCGCTTCGAGTCTCCCATTTGAGTCACCTACAGGTGTTTCTTTCTTCTTTCTAATCCAGAATGGGGCAACTCTCGCCTTTGAACAGGCCCGGTTCCAGATAACTTACGCGAGCTGCCGGGCTCAGGGCATTGATCACTTGGGTCCCGTAGCTGCGGTGCAGGACCCGGTTATCGAGGAGTGCCACTACACCCTGACGCTCCCGCACCGGCACCACGGCGCGCTGCAGGGTGCTCAAAGCTTCGGGCAGCAGGTAGAGGCGGAACCAGTCCTGCTTTTGCTGTTTGTAGTGGGCCACCCGTCCGGCCACCAGGGGATCTTCGAGCGAGGGAATCGGCAAGGTCGCCACTGCCAGCAGCTGCGGGGCAGGCAGAACCCGCTGATGCTCGCGCCAGAATTTCCAGCCGGTTACCAGAATGCCGTTGTCGTCTAAGCAAGTGCGCTCGACCTGCACGCGGGAGCCGAACTCGGAGGCCAGCACTGAGCCGACTTGGGCCTTCAAGGGCACATCGCCCACGATCACCACCACCAGCCCCTGGCCGCCGCTGCTTTCGCTAATCAGGTAGCGCAGCTCTTGCAGCAGGGCCGCCTGAAACTGCGGCGTGTTGGGCATGGGCAGGCCGTCGGGAACATAGAGCTGGATCAGCTCCGTGGCACGGTCTGGCGCGAACTGCAAGCAGGTCATCTCGCCTAGGCCCAGCCGTGCCCGATAGGCTTGAGCTTTGGCTTCGGGATCTAGGGCAGTACCCACCAAGACCAGAGGCTGCTCGGACCAGACGCGAGCCTGCAGAGCCGGTCCGACCGCGACTGGCCCGCAGTGCACCGAAAACTGGCCCTGCGGACGAAACATCTGAACCCAAGCCAGAGTGTCGCTGCTTTGCCAGCGCTGCCAGAAAGCCTGCCAGGGTTCTGGCAGCGCTGCCAGACTGGCTGCGCCGGGGCAGTCCCGCAACAAGTTGAACAGATGGTCGAGAATTTCGCGCTCGGGCTGATCGAGCAGATAGCACCGGTAAGGGTTGTCGGGGTGCTGAAAGACAACCTGGGTCAACTGGACGCGCAGCGAGCGAATCGACTCAGCCTGACTGGGACAGGCCAGCAGCAGTGCATCCCATTGCCCCGGTTGGATCACGCAGGTCAGGGCTTCTCGGGCTTGGTCTTCGAGCTCGTCGGCGTTGTCCACCAGCACTGGCACGCCGGGCGGAAAGTCGCAGGGGTGATGAAGTCGAGCCCTGAGCCAGGCTTGAGGCGTGGTGAACATCAAGCCACCGAACCCGGTCGGCCAGGCGGTGCCGGTGCGGATCGGTTTATCCAGGCTGATCAGCTGCCGCAGCCGAGGGATCTCGACTTGGAGCAGGCGCTGCTGGATGGCTTCGGGGGCGACAATCAGCACCGGTCCCGGCCACATCAGCGCGGGCACCAGATAGCTTAGGCGATAGCGCTCATTGCCTCCGACCTGCATCAGGGCGTTGCGACCCAGCCGAAAGGCACGCGCAACCAACCGCGCCATCGTCAGATGATGGGGCCAGGTGGGCACCCCCTGCTCGCGCAGAAAGGCACGCAACCGTTGATGGACTTCGGCTTCAATCACAGGTCTGTCCGTTGAACCGACCACCATTCTGACACAGGCTCCAGTACACGCTCTGCCGGGTCTGTACGAATCTGGGAACAGCTCAAGTCCAGGTTGATTGACGTCGCCCAAAGGCCAGAATTTTGAGGCCCAGAAAGCTTTGCTCTGGGCTGTGATCTGCTGAAGCGATGAGCATTTTGACTGTTGACATCCAGTCCAATCACCAAGGTTCAGTCATACCGTTCCTCGGTTCACCGTGAACGGACTCGCGTTCACACTCACCATAGGTCGGTTCAGAGTGAACACCCACGGTTCAGAGTGAACAAGGAAGTGTTCACGCTCACCACTGGCGAGTTTAGAGTGAACGCTTCCTCGTTCACTCTAAACACTGGTCGATTCAGAGTGAATGAGGAAGCGTTCACGCTCACCACCGATCGTTCAGGGTCAGTGGGGCACGATTCACCGTCAATGCTGATGTTGCTGACGTCGCCAATGCCTGTCGCTGTCCCACCCACGGCTAGTCCCAGGCTGCTTGAAGGTTACAGAAGCTACGCTCCCGCTTTTGTTTTCTCTCTAATGCAGTTTTCTACTAAACGGTACGCTTCCTCCAGGGGCATCTGTCCATTTTCTACGGCTACCATTAGATTTTGAGCATCCTCTGCATCAATGAACTCGCGTTCCAGGGGATCTTTCAGAAAGATATAAAATTTCGTTTTGTCAATTTCTTCGATTTCAGATGCCTTTTCTTTCTTTGCGATTTCTTTCAGCCTCTCTTTGAGTTTTGCCAAGATTAATCGCGATCTTTCTTCCGCACGAGCACCATCGTTAATCAACCTCGATATCCCATAAGCAGCGGCTCCACCTGCTACTGCTGTGCCGACCATCCATCCCACTGGAGTCGCACTAAAAATGCCTAATCCAACCCATGAACCAATAGTGGTGAGGACCGGTACAGACGTCGCTCCTGCCGCTGCTGCTATGGCACCAGCACTGGCGGTGCCCAATACGGTGCCAACTCCGACAATTCCAATGTCACCTAGAATCCTTACCTTGTCGTTTGGGTTTTGTTCTAGTTTTCCGATGGTGTTGAGCAACTTCTCTTTGAGAGACTTTTTATCTTCAGTAGCCATATTTCCTGGTTGAACTCTGTTTTTGTGCCTCGACTAGATAGCCAGCACACCCTGGAAGCAAACGTTGAAGACTTCAATCAATAACCCGAAAAAGTCTCTTGCTATCTCAATAACGTCCTCTGCAAAACCAATCATGCCGCCCGATATTTCTCTACCCTGGGCTCGTTTGTCCAATCTGTGTCCAGCAACCACTCCAAGTGCTACGGCTAACGGTCCCAAAACTGGGGCCAGCACTGGTCCTAAAAAAGGTATGGCATTGACCAGAATAGCCGCTGCGGCTCCTACCGCCGCCCCTGCGGTTAAGTTGGGGTGAGATTTGACGAACTCAACGAGCTTCAACAGAATGATCTTGCCTAAGGCAAGAGTTTTACCGCCGACTTCTTCGGTATAGTCAACCAGTCTATGTAGCCTGACTACTACTTCCTGAGGCAGTCCGCAGTCTTGCAACCACAAGTACAAGTCACTATTTCTCACAGATTCTACTTGTAATTGCCACAGCGACAGCTTCAAGTTCGCCTGTGCTGGAGATATTCCTAGCCCTGTCATGCTCTGTCTGCCACGCTACGCTGTTCTGAGTCTGATCATGCCCGCCAGACAGTTCTGAGGACAGAATTCTTTGATAACTTCACTGCAAATTCAGGATCTGAGCACAGCGACTTTACTCGATGTTCATCTGATTTCGATGCCCATCTGTACAGATTACAGTTCGCACAGATGGGCGTTTGGTGGGGTCGCGCAGCCTCAGAGAATTCGTCGCTCAAAGCTCCGGCTCTGCGCCTTGGCGGTTTTGTCGGCTTTGTTGATACTGCTGTTGTTGTTCGGGGGTGAGTAGCGCCTGGATCTGCTCGCGGGAGGAGCGCTGAATTTGACGGATTTGAGCGCGCTGTTCGGGCGAGAGATTTAAATCGCGCAGACCCTTGCGTTCGGTCGCCTCCTGTCCGGGGCTTAGACTCCCTTGTTTGCGACCGCCTGCGAACTGTTCCTGTTGCTCTGGCGTCAGAAGACTCTGGATTTGAGCGCGAGATTCGCGTCGAATTTGCCTGATTTTAGCGGTTTGCTCAGGTGTGAGGGTGAGCCCCTCCAAAGCACCACCGCCGGGTCGGTCTTGGGATGGATCCGGCGGCTCTGTTGACAGGGTTGGAACAGCGCTGGGTGCAGATTGCACAACTGGCGTTGAGGACAAACAGCCAGCGGCTACGCTCGAGAGGAGTAGGGCCGCAGCCAACACCGAAAGGGGAGTAGAGTTCATGTTAGAAAACCAAAAAGTTAGAAAGTTTAGACTGCTGTGCTGACCTTAGCTCCCTGATTTTGGGGAGGAAGGCAGCTAGCCTACAGGATTGGACCGTATCTGCTCCAACAAGGTTCACCGTAGAGATTCGGTAGAGACTCGCGCCGCAGGCTCACAATTCGGCATAAAAGCTGAAGCTTGTCCGCCAAAAGCAAGACCTTTTTCAACCGTTGATGGGGATGCTTTAGACTGGAGATTCTGTCAAATTTGATCCCAGCAAAAGGAGGGTTACAGATATGAGGGTTCAAGACGCACAGGGCCGCCTGCCCCAAGGCGAGCCGCGCAATAGCAACAGACCGCCCGATACTAACAGCGCACTCGTCGTATCCCGCACCCAGCCTAGTTGGACCGTGTTTGACAGCGAAGAGCTGTACCGAATCAGCGGCTGGGGAGAGCCCTACTTCAGCATCAACCATGCCGGGCACATCACCGTCTCGCCGCAGGGAGACCGGGGTGGCTCACTGGATCTGTACGAATTGGTCAACGACCTGGCAGCTCGCAACCTGGGCCTACCCCTACTGATCCGCTTCTCCGACATCCTTGAAGACCGCATTGAGCGACTCAATGCCTGCTTCGCCCGCGCCATCGCCCGCTACAACTACGATGGCGTCTATCGGGGCGTCTTCCCAATCAAGGTAAACCAGCAGCGCCACATCATTGAGGCGATTGTGCGCTTCGGCCAGCCCCACCAATATGGCCTAGAAGCCGGGTCCAAACCGGAACTGCTGATCGCCCTGGCTACCCTGAAAACACCCGGAGCCCTGCTAATTTGCAACGGCTACAAAGACCGCGAGTACATCGAAACCGCCCTGCTGGCTCGTCGCCTGGGACACAACACGATCATCGTCGCCGAGCAGCTCAGCGAAGTACGGCTAGTGATTGAAGTCGCCCGCAGCCTGAGCATCGAGCCGGTCCTGGGAGTACGTGCCAAACTCAGCACCAAGGGGATCAACCGCTGGGGCAGCTCCACTGGCGACCGCGCCAAATTTGGCCTCACGGTGCCCGAGATCATCGAAGCCTTGCACCAGCTGCAAGCCGCCGAGATGCTGAACTCGCTGCAACTGATGCACTTTCACATCGGTTCGCAGATTTCGGCGATTGCCACGCTCAAAGAAGCACTGCGCGAGGCATCGCAGATCTACGTCAACCTCTGCGAATTGGGCGCGAACATGCGCTACCTAGACGTGGGCGGCGGCCTGGGCGTGGACTACGACGGCTCCCAGACCAACTTCCACGCCTCCAAGAACTACAACATGCAGAACTACGCCAACGACGTGGTCGCCGAGGTCAAGGAAGCCTGCACGGCGCGGGGGCTGCCGGTGCCGACCTTACTCAGCGAGAGCGGCCGGGCGATTGCCTCACACCAGTCGGTGCTGGTGTTTAACGTGCTGGGCGTCAGCGAGGTCAAGGCCGACGAGCCGGAGCCCGTGAGCCCCGAAGACCACACGGTGCTGCGCGAACTCCACGAGACCTACCTCTCGATCAGCCGCGACAACTTCCAGGAGGCCTACAACGACGCCTTCCAATTCAAAGAAGAGGCCGTGAGCCTGTTCTCCTTCGGCTATCTGAGTTTGCAAGAGCGGGCTCGCGCCGAGCGGCTGTTCTGGGCCTGCTGCAAGCGCATCCAGGCAATTGTGCGCGATCTGGACTACGTGCCCGACGACCTAGAAGACTTGGAGAAGGTCGTGGCATCGATCTACTACTGCAACCTCTCGGTGTTCCAGTCCGCCCCCGATAGCTGGGCCATTGACCAGCTATTCCCGATCCTGCCCATCCACCGCTTGGATGAAGAGCCCACTGAGCGCGGCACGCTCGCTGACCTAACCTGCGACAGCGACGGCAAAATCGATCAGTTCATTGACCTGCGCGATGTGAAGCCGCTGCTAGAGCTGCACCAGTGGCGCGAGGGCGAGCCCTACTATCTGGGCATGTTCCTCAACGGGGCTTATCAGGAGATTATGGGCAACCTACACAACCTGTTCGGTGACACCAACGCCGTGCACATCCATCTGGCTCCAGACGGCTACCGCATCGAGCACGTGGTGAAGGGCGACTCGATGACCGAAGTGCTGGGCTACGTGCAGTACGACAGCGAGGATATGATCGAGAGCCTGCGCCAGGAGAGCGAGCGGGCGCTCAAGGAAAAGCGCATCACCCTGCAAGAAGCCCAAATGTTGTTGCAGAACTACGAGCGCACCCTCAGCCGCTATACCTATCTGGCGTAAGGGCACACAGCTGTTGATCGCTGGGGGCGCAGGTTGCTGCGCCCCCACTACAATTTGGGAAAACGTTAACGTTCACGGAGGTTCCGATGACGAACTTGAACCTCACAGAAGCGGAGGTCTTTCAAGGGCAATTTGGCCCTTTCACACTGACCCCTGAAGACTATCGAGGCGTGAGGGTCTATCGGGGATCGCTAGCAGTGGCGGCTCTCAGCCTGGCTAGCGGCACGGCAATCCTGCTGAGCCGCCCACCACAGCCCGAGGTCTTGGGGCTGTTCACAGGCCTCTACGCCCTGTTTTGTGCGGCGCTGGGTGTGGCACTGTGGACGATCCATATCTACCTGGCTCCCCTACACCGCGCTCTCCAGATCTGCTGGGCAGTGGGGTGTCTGGCAGCGGTTGGTGTGGCTTTGGTCTGGCCCGAACCTCTATTGGTCAGCCTCTACAACCGGCCGCTGGCTCTGTTCGGCGTAGGCTTTAGCTTCGTGGCGCTGACTGGGCTCTACTTCAAAGAGGCATTCTGCTTCGGACGGTTCGAGGCCAAGCTACTGACGCCCTTGGTGCCGGTGCTGTTGTTGGGGCATTGGCTAGGTCTGCTGCCTCTGCTTTGGGAGAGAAATTTGCTAGTTTTATGGGCGTTGCTGTTTGCGGTGTTTGTTATCCGCAAAACATTCCAGCCGGTACCCCCTGATGTTGGCGATAAAACCGTGTATGACTACTTGCGCCATAGGCAAGCGCCAACGCTGAATTCTTCAACTTAGGGGAGCGCTTGTCAAGCCGCTGGAATTCTCCCAAACCTTTGGGAGACTGTAGCAAATCTTCCCTGAGTACAGTGTCGCAAGGGACTGTTATGCAGTATGTTTGTCAGCTAGTGAAATCAAACTTCACGAACAAAAAGTAGGAGAGAAGAAGTATGAACTGGAAAGCGCTCTGCCTGATTGCTGGTTTGGCCCTGACTGTGTCGCTGTCTGCTTGTGCTTCTGGGGGTGATGCTCCCGCTGGCACCGAGTCCCCCGCCATGGAAACTCCCGCACCCGAAGCTTCGCCCACCTAAAACAGGAGGGCAGTTTCCTCTTGGCTGCTTCAAGTCTCAGCTCTCCCTAGCGAGGGGTTGGTTTCCTGGGGGTATCTATCCCTAGGACCTAGCCGCTCGCTCGCAGCCAGAGTCCACCTCTGGGCGACTCTATTGAATGTCACGGCTTGACTAGAACCTGTTTCGTGCCCTGAGTGAGGGCTCTGGCGCGAGATTGAAACGGAAGCTTTCAGGGTCTCTCTGTATGAGGGCCCTTTTTTGTCGCTTGGTTGCGGGTCAGAAGCCTGCTACACCTGCCCTAGACTAGGCCGTTCGAGGCAAAAATCGAACCCCTCAAGTCCTGAACTCGGGGACCTGAGGGGTTCGGCGCAAGCACTCTGAGAACGGCCAGAGTGACGCCCTAGGCAGCCACGTCCTGATCCAGAAAGGGGTAATCGGTGTAGCCCTGCTCATCGCCGCCGTAGAAGGTCGCCGGATTGGGCTCGTTCAGGGGCGCATTCTGCCGGAAGCGCTCGGGCAGATCGGGGTTCGCGATGAACAGCTGGCCAAACGAGACCAAGTCAGCGTCGCCCCGGGCGATCACAGCATTAGCCTTCTCCCGGTCGTAGCCCCAGTTGACCATCAGGGGACCCTTAAAAATGGGGCGGAAGTAGCGAGTGGGCAGCTCGGTGCCGCCGTGCCGGAGGTCGGCCTCGTTGGTCTCTAAGACGTGCAGATAGGCCAGACCAAAGCGGTTGAGGGCGTCTGCGACGTAACCGAAGGTCGCCTTGGGGTTCGAGTCGGACATGCTGTTGAAGGTGCCGCTGGGCGAAAGGCGCACGCCCACCCGGTCAGCTCCCCACACGGCGACCACAGCCTCAGTCACCTCCAACAGCAGGCGGGCGCGATTCTCCACTGAGCCACCATAAGCATCGGTTCGCTGATTGCTGCCATCGCGCAGGAACTGATCAAGCAAGTAGCCATTCGCCCCGTGGATCTCAACGCCGTCGAACCCAGCAGCCAGCGCATTCTCAGCGCCTTGACGATACTGCTCGATAATGCCGGGGATTTCATCAATTGCCAGCGCACGAGGCGTCACAAACGGCTGGGATCCCTCGTAGGTCAAAGCGGTCCCCTCAGGCGCAATCGCCGAGGGTGCCACGGGCAGTGCCCCGTCCGGTTGTAGCGAGGGGTGTGAGATGCGTCCGACATGCCAGAGCTGCAGGAAAATGCGTCCGCCTTGTTCATGCACAGCGTTGGTCACCAGCCGCCAGCCCGCCACCTGCTCGGGCGAATGGATGCCCGGTGTGCTGGGATAGCCGACGCCTTGGGGTGAGACCTGGGTTGCTTCGCTGATTAGCAGACCCGCTGAGGCCCGCTGCGCGTAGTAGGTCGCGTTCAGCGGTCCTGGGATATTGCCTGACAAGGCCCGGTTGCGAGTCAGCGGTGCCATCGCCAGCCGGTTGGGGAGCGTGTAAGGACCGATCTGGAAGGGTGAGAATAGATCAACGTTCGAACTCATGGTTTGCTCCTGAGCCCAATGGGCGTGATTAACTGAGCTATAGTTCTATTGTTCAAGAAATTCGAACAATAGAACTATAGTCTGACGGATGCGAGAATGCAAGCTATGAGACTCCTCTGCCATCCAGACCACAAGGACATTACGCTCGCCGGGGTGCTCTACGCGCTGGGCGACCCAATCCGGCTGGCGGTGGTGCAACGGCTGGCGGTCCAGGGCGAGCTGACCTGTGTGGCGCTGGAAATCCCAATTGCTAAGTCGACCCTGTCCCACCATCTCAAGGTGTTGCGGGAGTCGGGCGTCATCTGCTCGCGCCGGGAAGGCACGCAGCACCTGAGTTCACTACGGCGCGAGGAGTTGGACACGCTGTTCCCTGGCCTGTTGGCGGCGGTGCTGCGAGCCTGTGTGCTCGCTGAAGCTCAACTCAGCAAGAAGGGTTCGACACAAGCCTGGAACTGATCGGGCGCTTCCTGATGGGGGAAGGAACGACCAGGCAAGATCTCTAGTGCCGCATCGGGGCGCAGTTTGCGCAGCACTTGGGCGTTTTCTAGGGGAGTCAGCAGATTGTCGCGGCCCCACACTAACAGCGCCGGTCCCGCGAACGTGGCCCAGTCTTCCTGCAAGGGCAAGTTCAGGCGTCCGCTCAGGAAGGCTCGCACTGCGTAGCTGGCTCCCGGCTGGTGGGCTGCCACGTCATAATGGGCCACGGTCTCAGAGGTCGCGAAGCCCTCGCTGTAGAGCGTGTGGCGCGTGATCCAGTCGACAGCGGGTGGCGCGGTCAGGGTGTAGTAGAGCGACTGCGAAAGCACCGGCAGGCTCAGCAAGCTGTACACTGCTGCCTGGACCGACTCAGGCACCTGGCTCACCGTAGACGAAGCGATCGGCGCAATTGCGACCAGGCGGCTGAAGCCGCTGGGGTGCAGCCGGGCAGCCCGCAGGACAAAGGCGACGGAGAGCGAACTGGCGACCACTGCGGTAGTTTCGCCGATCACCTCGCGGGCGAAGTCCGCCAGCAGTTCGGCGTAGAGGCTGCCAGTGTAGTTCAGGTTGGGCCGTTCGGAGTTGCCCCAGCCCAAGAGATCCAGGGCGTAGACCGAAAACCGCTGGCTAAAATCGGCCAGCGTGTGGCAGAACTCAAAGGACGACGCGCCGCCGCCTATAGCGTGGACTAGCAGCAGTGGCGGCCCCTCTCCTTGGCGCGTGTAGCTAAGGCGCAAGCCGTGCCAGAAATAGGCCCGAGGTTGGCCGGGGAGCTTGCTGCGCAAGGGAACAGTCTGACTTTCGATCAGGGCATTGAGCGTTGCTAGTGCCGCGAGGGCGACCAGCGTACCCAGGCTGCTCAGCAGCAGAATTCTCAGCCAGGGGAACGACATGGGCAGCAGACTCCTGAACGCTTGGGGCATTAGATGGGGACCTGCTGACTATAATGGCGTGAGATTGCCGAATCTTTCCTCTGCAAGCGGCCCCTCCTCTGTTGTCTGTAAAGCTTTGGCCCTACGTCACTCCGGGCATTCCGGATGACTTATTTGAGCGTCTGCCGGGTATCCCAATGAGTCAACGCGAGGTTCGGTTGCTACTGCTCGCGCAGTTGCGGCTGAGCTCTGACTCGGTGCTGTGGGATATCGGCGCGGGTACCGGGACGATTCCGGTCGAGACCGGCCTCCTCTGCCCAGGCGGTGACATTGTCGCGGTTGAGCGGGATGGTGATGTCGCCGATTTAGTTCGCCGCAATTGCGAACGGTTCGGCGTGACTAATGTTCAGGTGGTTGAGGGCAGCGCACCAGAGTGTCTGGCGCAGCTGTCCCTAGATCCAGACCGCGCCTGTCTGGAAGGAGGACAGCTGGTGCGCGAGATCCTGGCAGCAGTTTGGCAGCGGCTGCGGCGGCGAGGGCGCGTGGTTGCCACCGCCTCTACTTTAGAGAGCCTATACGCTATCTCCGAGAGCCTAGCCGACCTCCAAGCACGCAACATTGAGGTCGTCCAGTCATCGGTCAACCGGCTGGAAATCCGAGGCAGCCGACAGATGTTTGCTGCTGTGGACCCGATTTTCGTCCTCAGCGGCGAGAAGCTGGATTGATGAGACTGCTTGCAAAAAAGCTCCAGGATCATTGCCGTCACGGCTGAGCGAGCGTGCCGACAACTGGCGACATCTTTGCTTAGCTCGTCGGCGCTCAAGCTTGAGTGATTTCAGACTGAGGCGGGTTAGTAGTAGTAGGGATAATAGCGAGCGTCCGAGTCTGGCACGTACGGAGCGGGTGCGGCCCTGGCTGGCTCGGACGGTGCAGAACCTGGATCTGACGAGCCTGAATCTGGCTCGGACGGCGAGAGCTGGTAGTACCAGCGGTCAATGTTGGCTTGAGCTTCTTGTGCGAGCGGACTGCCTACGGTGATCTGTTCTGCGGTATCAATCGCCCGCCGGAGTCGGCCTTCGTCGGCCAGGGCGCGGGCTCGGTCCAGGATCTGCTGGTCGGCAATCGCTCTGAGTTCTCCTCGCCAACGCCCAATCGAGGCTTGGGCGTCTGGAGAGAGCGCCCGCCCCCGACCGATCTTCTGGGCTGTGGCAATCGCCTCACTCAGCGAACCTTTGCGGGCCAGACCGCGCGCCCGCTCTAGGATAGGCCGGTCTTCAACCAGTTGGATCTGCCGACGCCAGCCTGTGACCAAACTCTGCGCCTTGGCTGAGAGCACCCGACCGGGGCGGACCTGTCCGGCCATCGCCACCGCTGCCTGAAATCCGGCCACGCTACCCTCACGCGCATGGCGACTGGCCCGGTCGAGGATGGGCTGGTCTTCGACGAGCTGGATCTCGCGTTGCCAATTGGCGATCAGCACCTGTGCCCGCAGCCGGTGCAGACGCCCCGGTTGCACCGCCGCCGCCAGACCGATCGCCGCTTTGAGAGAATCGACCTGCCGCAGCGCCGCCAGCGATTGCCCTAAATCAATGCGGGCCAGGTCAGACATCTGATCCTGCCAGACGGCGATTTGGTCGCTGGCCTGAGCGTAGAGCGGTCTGCCAGGCGCAATTTGGCGAGCGGTCGTGCAGGCCGTCAAGTGACCCAGCAGCGTGTCGGGCCAGGCCAGTGCCCGCGCTCGGCTGAGCTGCACAAAATCTTCCGCCTCGGCCCGGATTGTCAGCCCCGCCGGAATACTGTTGGCAATCGACACCGCCCCCGCCAGATCCCGCAACTGGAAGCGCCGGTTCGCCAAATCCAAGAGCTGCCGCCCCCAGCGGCTGATCTCGGCCTGCGCCGTAGCCCGTAGGAAGCGGTCCGGGCTGATCGTCTGCGCCAGCCGAATCGCGCTCAGAAACTGAGGTGGCGTGCCGTCTGCTGCCAACTGACGCGCCTCTTGTAGCCGCCGCCAAGCGGTGCGCTCTGCTGTGGTCTGAGCCACCAGGGCGTTGAACTTCACCTCGCGCCAATAGCTGCTGCGGAACTTCAAGAGCTGCATCGTCTGCGCTTGGGCCATATCCCAGTCCCGATTGCGCAGAGCGACCTGGGCCTTCTCATAAATCTGTTCAGCCCGACGCCACTCGCGCTGCCAGAGATCTCGCGCCTCATTGGCTTTGGCGCGCACAGGCGTGCCAGCCGGGATATGAGCTAACAGGTCAATCGCGCCCAACAGATTGCCCTGTCGCGCCCGCTGCGTCGCTAGATCCAGCAGACGCTCGGACCAGCTCTCAATCCCCTGCTTGGCCTCGGAGCGCAGCGGCGATGTCGCAGCCACCTGCTTGGCGATCTCTAGAGCCCTGAGCAATTCCGGCAAACCGCCATCCTGGACCATCAGACGCGCGCAGTGCAGGCGTAGCGAGTCGCTGGCTATGGGCGAACTCAGATCCTGGCAGTCGGGGTCTGGGGGCAGGCGGACGAGCGTGACGACAGACCCCGTACCCACGAGGGTAGCGGTCAGCAGGCCACAACTCAGCCAGAGGGGCCAGGCAATGCCTGACTGATGTGCAGAAGGCTTGCCCACCAACAGCCCTTTAGACTTTCGGCCCGAAGGCAGCTTTGAAGCTGGGGAAGCCTTGCGAAGATTGCTACCCATGAGTTGACACACCACTACGTTGCTGGGCGCGCTCCAGACCAATTGCAACGTTCGGTCTAGAGCTCCCTACAAACTAGCAGGGCCGCGCCGCTTCGCCTATTGTGAGGTTCAGGATCTCACCTGCCGCGCCAAGTCGCGGAAGTAATCCAGGCCAGGGCCGGGCCGACGATTGGGCCGGGGCGCGGGAATCGCAGCGGGATCGAAACGGGCAACCGGCTCGGCTGGCTTCACGGGTTCAGCTTTCACGGGCACAGGTTTGGGCGCTTCGACTTTCACCGGTTCTGGCTTGGGCTCCGGTTTGGGCGCTTGGACCGTTACCGGTTTGGGCAGCTCCGCTGGTTTGAGAGCTGGCTTTATATCAGGCGGTGGCTCGACCTTCGCGACTGGCTCCGCGCTCTGTTCCGTTTTGAATGGTTCGGGCGTGAGGCTAGGGCCGCCCTTGACGCCAAAGATCCCCAAAACTGCTCCAACCAGCCCCCCAACCAGAATCCTGAAAAAATCAACCACACCGTTAATGACCGACTTCAGCACACCCACAGCCGTAAACCCTCCAGACGACACGGACCCATCACATCCTCTTAGGGCAGTCTCGACAAACCCTTAAGAAAAGTTAAAATTATGAGTCAATTCTGAAACCAAGCTTCGAAAAAGGCAAGAGCCCAGGGAGAGGTTCACACTCTCAAACTGCGAGCCTCAAGCGCTGGGCCTTCTGGGAGCGTGCTCTACACTGGAGATGTATACAGTCGTTCCAACTGCTAAGTTTATGGGCTTGCTCGGATTTCTGATGGCAGTCGCCTACGCGGGGGGCGTTTGGAAGTTCTTGTCGGGCTTTCGGCGCACCAATTTCACTGGCAATCGGTTAGTTCTGGCCCTGCTGTGGCCAGTGCTGGTAGTGACCAACAAAAGCTATCGGCAGAACTTCACCAAGGCGCTCAAGGGTTAGTGAGCCATTCCCCGCCCGACCGCAGGGCTGCCGGTGCTGACGATCCCTGGCAGCCGGTGCTGGCATCCCTGGTGCAGCGCTTCGACCAGGAGTATCGGGGTGAGCCGTTTGCATTGCCGCCGGAGGCGGAGGCCATGCCTCTGTTTCGAGAGCGGGCAGCGGGCAGCCTGCAGGCTCGCCTGACCTCGCCGTTTTGGGAGATCGCGTCGATTGCCAAGGGCCAGCGCTGCTTGGACATCGGCTGTGGCGTCGGCTTCCTGATTTATCCCTGGAGTCAGTGGGGGGCTTTTTTCTATGGGCAGGAGATCTCGGGCGTGGCCCGCGATGCGCTCAACGCTCGCGGCCCCCAACTCAACTCCAAGCTGTTTAAGGGGGTTCAGCTGGGTCCCGCCCATACCTTGCACTACGAAGCTGGGCAGTTTGAGCAAGTTATGGCCACGGGCTTCAGCGGCTACTTCCCGTCCGAGTACTGGCAGCTGGTGCTGGCGGAGGCCAAGCGGGTGCTGAAGCCCGGCGGCAGTTTTGTGTTTGATGTGGTGGACCCAGACACGGCGCTGTCTGAGAACTGGGCAATCCTGGAGATGTATCTCGGCTGTGAGGTATTTCTGGAGCCTTTGGCGCGCTGGCAGAAGCTAATTGCCGCTGCCGGTGCGACGGTGGTTGCCTCGCGGCCTGGGGAGATCTTTCGGCTCTATCGGGTCAAGTTTGCCTGAGTCAGCACCGGTCATCGCAAATCACCTGGGGGATAGTCAGGCGCACCACTTCTGGGTAAATTAGCGTAGACCCCACTGGTGCTGCTGTGCGACTGTCCTGCAAGCGCGATGAGTGAGCCCAATCTGCCCGTCTTGCTCAATGCCCTAGCTCAGGGACAGTCTTTGCCGCCGGGGGCACAGCAGTTTTTGGGGGAGCGGTTGCTGAGCGATCCTCAGCGGACCAGGGCCTTTGGCATCAGCCTTGAGAATGTCGATGAGCATCTGCGGCAGCGGGTGGCGTTGTTGCGCTCGGTCTACCCTCAGTTTCGGGTGCTGGTCGAGCAGGTTCTGCACATCCAAGCGCCGCTGTTGCTGCCGTTGTGGGATTTGTGGTTGCCGCTGGCGCTGCAGCTAGCGGCGCTCCGGCAGCAGGTGGGTGTGCGCGGTTTGGGTCTGGGGGTGCTCGGGGGGCAGGGTATGGGCAAAACCACGCTGGGGGCGGTCTTGAAGTTGCTGCTGGCGCGGCAAAATCTGCGCACGGTCAGTCTGTCGCTGGATGACTTCTACGCAACCTATCCGGCGCGTACTCAGCTCAAGCAGCTCGACCCGCGCTTCGAACATCGGGGGCCACCGGGGACGCACGATGTGGACTTGGGGCTGCAGGTACTGGATGCGCTACGCCAGGCTGGGGCGGACAGCCTAACCTGGGTGCCTCGTTTTGACAAAACTGCCCATCGGGGTAATGGCGACCGTTTCGCTTGGCTGAACTTGCAGCCGGGGCTGGTGCTGCGCGGCCAGGCGACGGCCAGCCATCTGCATTTGGAGGCGGTGAGTTTTCAGGAGCGGAGTGTGCCGCTGCCGCTGGGGCTGGGTGAGCCGGTGCCCTTGAGCTATTCGCCTGCGTTTGGCTTTCCACCGGGTGGGTTTCAGGTCAGCCTCTTGCCTTCGGGGGAGGCGCTGTGGCAGTTGGGCAGCGCTAAGACGCCACTGAAATTGCCGATTGCACAGCTACCCACGGGCTGGGATCTAGTGAGCGGTGCGGTGGACGTGGTGATTTTGGAGGGCTGGTTTGTGGGGGTGCGGCCGGTTGAGCCCCAGCAGTTTGCGGCTGCACCGCCCCCGATTCAGACTGAGGCTGATCGGGGGTTTGCGCAGACGGTGAATACGGCACTTGAGGCGTATCTGCCGCTATGGGAGCGCCTCGATCACCAAATCGTGCTCCACATTGCGGACTACAACCTGAGTAAGCAGTGGCGACGGGAGGCTGAGCATAAGGCGATCGCGACGGGCAAGAGCGGCATGAGTGACGCGGAGATCGACGCCTTTGTGGAGTATTTCTGGCGGGCGCTGCATCCGGAGCTGTTTATCACGCCGCTGACTCGCGATCCGCAACTAGCGGATCTGATTATTGAGGTCGAGCCGGATCACTGTCCTGGCAGGGTGTATCGGGCTGGCGATGGGTTGGCTGCTGAGGTTGCGGCCTAAGCTGGTTTGGAGGCATTGGC
>JANNOU010000023.1:0-4030 GCA_031399305.1 Leptolyngbya sp. SOY_34_metabat_272 | reverse complement strand
CTGGCTGCCTTCTCGCCCGTCTCGCAGGCCCCCTCCATAAAGCCTTGAGCGGCTAGGGAACAATGCTCGCCCGCGAAGTGCAGATTGCCGACCGATTGGCCTTCGCTGCCTGCGAACGCAGTCCACTGCCCGACCCGATAGCAGGAATAGCTGCCGCGCGTGTGCGGATAGGTAGGCCACTGCATCCGCGCAGTGGGCAAGTCACCCCGTGCCGCGCTGAGGCCCGGAAAGACCTGCTCCAGCTGCGCCACAAACTGCTGCTCCTGCCAGGCGGCGCTCTTGAAACTCAGGGCTAGCCCATGCCCGCCGCCCGTGAAATTGGTCAGGATGCCACTGGGGCCGGGCTGGGCGCGGCTGGTCTCCCAGGTGCTCTGGAAGCCCTGGTCTGAGTGGACACTGCCATTGGAGCTGTAGCGGCTGCGCCAGAGCCGCTCTGTAAAGCCCACCATCAGCTTGGCGTTGGTGCCGTAGCCCAGCTCCGCAATTGCCCGACGCTGGCGGGGCGGCAGTGCTAAGTCTAGGTGGACCTGGCGCAGCATCGTGAACGGCAGCGCCAAGATCACCTGTGGCGCGCTGCGCTCAAAGCTGCGATTGCCCTCGCGCAGGCTACAGACCAGGGTGCCATCGGGGCGCTGGCGCAGCGCTTCGAGCGCGGTGCCCGTGTGCACGGCGTCGGCTAGCCGGTCGGCCAGAGTCAGAGCCAGCCGGTCATTGCCGCCCCGGATGCGGAAGCGTTCGTCGCTAACCCCGTGCAAGCTGAACTGGTCCGGCCCGGTCAGCGGCGAGCCCCCGCCCAGCAAGTACAGCAGATTGAGCGCCGACTGGTCACCCGCATTCAGGCCGTACTCCACGGTGTAGGCAATCGCCAGCAGCTTCTTGATGAACGGCTCAGTGTCTACACCCGTTAGCCACTGCTCAATCGAGAGCTGATCCAGACGCTCAAGCCCCGGCAAGTCCCGAGCAAACGCGGCTCCCTGGAGGTCCTGCCGAATCTGAGCCCGCACCGGAGCAAAGGCGTCCAAAACCTGACGATTAGAGAGCAATTGCCCGTCCAAATACCAAAGGTTGTCGGTCAGAGCAACGTCGTCAGCCATGACGTCGTAGAGTTCCAGCCCCAGCTCCGCCGCCAGCCTGCGGATGACATCGTGATTGGAGTCGATGTACTCGCCCCCTAGCTCCACCACCTGAGCGTGGGGAAAGCGGTCCCGCAGGCTGAAGGTCCGCCCCCCCAGGCGGTTGCTTGCTTCGTACAAGGCCACGCGCACGCCACGCTGCCGCAGCCGATAGCCTGCGCTGAGGCCTGCCAAACCGCCGCCAACTATAAGCACTTGGGGCGGTCCCGGTTGCGGCAACGGCACCAGCGGCACTACAGCAGCGGCCAGCCCCCCCTGCAAAAAGCGTCTGCGGCTGGGCGAGTAAGGCTGCGGCTGGGAACCGGAAAAGGCTCGACGAAGCTGGTCAAAAACAGGCGTACGACTCAAGCAAGCACTCCAAGCCCAGGATCGCAAAGGGGGAGATCCACAGTGTAGTGCAGCGACCTGGAGCGGCAGCTTCAGCCCAGCTCAAAAATTTGGCGGGCAGCCATTCACCAAACTTTACAGGTGTCATGATAGAGGAGCAAGCTGGGAGGAGGAGACCTCATGGCCACGCGCAAGGATACGCTCTGGGAGCAGTTTCTCGCCCCGGTCGCCAAGCTACTTATAGATGAAGCTGAGCTGCGACGGCTGCACGAGAGCCTGGATTGGGAAACCGCCAGCGCCCAAATCGCTCGACCCGATCTGACCTACCCAGACTATTACCGCACCGGCAACTTCCATGGCATCGAAGGCGGCTACCTCAATCTCAACGCCGCTCTCAGCTACGACGCGATTACCCGCTACGTTCTGCCGCCCAACGAAGACCTAGTGCGCGACTGCCTGATCCGCGCTGTACGCAGCAAGCCGCGCCGCATCCTGGATCTGGGCTGTGGCACGGGCTCCACGACGCTGCTGCTGCAAAAGGCCTTTCCTCAGGCGCAGGTCATTGGCCTGGACCTGGCTCCCTATATGTTGGTGATGGCTCAGCTCAAAGCGCGCAAGGCAGGCTTGGCGATTAACTTCCGCCACGGCGACGCTCAAGCCACCGGCTTCCCCCCCACGTCCTTTGACTTAGTGACCGCTTCGCTGCTGTTTCACGAGACGCCGCCGGAGGTCACCCAGAGCATCCTGCGTGAGGCATTCCGCCTCCTGAGTGTGGGCGGTGAGTGCTTGATCTTGGATGGCAGTCAGAATACGCTGCGCCAGAGCGAGTGGCTGACCAATGTCTTTGAGGAGCCTCACATCAACGCCTACGCGGCGGGAGACCTCGACACCTGGATGCAAGCGGCTGGCTTCGGTGCAGTCAAGACCGAGGAGCACTGGTGGCTCCATCAGCTCACGCGGGGCGTCAAACCTCTGACTCAGGCCGAGCAGACCGTCCGCAGCTCGGTATTTCAGGATCTGGGCGATTTCGGTTTTGCGGGGGCAGGAGCCTAGGCCCTGTCAGCTCGCCCTAGTCCTCCTTAAAGACCACTTCCCAGGGCTTCACCAGCAGGCGATTGGAAGAGGGGTCAATCAGCTCAGAGAAAAACCTCGCGCCGTGCGGGCCGGCAGCTATGGGTTTCTCTTTGTTTGCCTTCAGCCAATCGACGAAACTGGGGCCCGGCAAGCCACCCTGTTTGCGGTACTCCGCCCAACGCCGCCAGAAGGTCGGAAAATTCACCGGGCCAAAGTCGGAAGGGGGCGCTTGTTTCAGCTCGGGCAAGGGGTCGACGGGCAGAGCCGTGTAATTGCGCCACACACCCGCTTCGACCGTATAGGCCGCCTCGGCGTATTGGCGTAGGCGCTGCTGCATCGCGGGGCTGATACTGTCATACAGAAATGGAAAGGCATAGCCCAGGCGAACCAGTTCAGCGTTGACGTTGAGACCGTCTAGGATGACGTAGCTTAGGGCGCGTCCGTACGGGTCGAGGATGGTCTCGCGGCTGCCCTGCTTTTGCACCGAGCAGTTCACCTCCACCGCCAGTTCGCTGCGCTGGCCATTGAAACGCATGTTGCCAATGTCCTCCAGTTTGGCCAGGGCTAAAAAGCCGTAGTTCTGGCGCGAGCTGAAGGCGTGGATTTCTGGGGTGTCGATGCCCTGAAAGCGCAGAGGCAGGCGCTTGACCTCGCCCATCGCGTGTTGGCGCGGTTTGTTGATCTGCGGATCGCCCAGCACCTTGGCCCCAATGCCGCGAATGTCTTGGATGACCTCAGCGTCGAGCAGCCAGAGGGTGTCGCCGTCAGGGCTGCCGCCCAGTTGCCGCTGCAGGTCCAGGTTGACCCAGCCACGCAACACCACGGTTTCGGCGGTTTCGGGGAAGGGTGGCGGCACCGAGGCTTCGCTGGGGCTCCACTGCACAATCGCCGTGGCGATCAGGCTGCTATCGGGGTCCTTGCCGGGCTTGAACTGAAGCTTATATTCGCCTTGGCTCAGGTCCGGCAGCGGCAAGATAAAAGTAGACCAGCCGGAATTGCTGCCTCGGGTAAGGCTGCCGACTTCGCGCTCGTCCAAGCAAACCTTGAGCCCCGCCTTGTTCAAGTCATAGCCCTGGATGAACACAAACGCACCCGTGCCGCCAGCACTGACTCGAAAGCTAACGGCTGGCCCAGCCTGTCCGGGAGCGACGGCAAAGAAGTCGGGGCCTAAACTCGCTAATGTGTTTTGGGGATCTGCGAAGCGCTGATTGATCTGTAGAACCTGATGCAGTGTGGCCATAGCTAGTCTCGTTCATTGACTTGCAGCTTGACATGGGCACTCTACTACACCCCAGTTCTGCAAACCGGCGGATTTACGAATCGCGCCAGTGGTCAGCGGCTGCGCAGGCTCGAACGGCGCACCACGGCGTCGGCAGTCACCGCCAGCAGCAGCACAGCTCCCTGCACGATGCTCTTGATGCTTTGGTCTTGATTGAGCAGGTCTAGCCCATTGTCGAGGCTACCGATCACCAGTGCGCCCAGGACCACTGCCCAGA
>JANNOU010000020.1:0-48232 GCA_031399305.1 Leptolyngbya sp. SOY_34_metabat_272 | reverse complement strand
AAACGCCTACCTCCGGCAGCCGAAGCCTTGCCGCAAACTCGTTTCCTCCCAGACTTTTCCAGGACGGCTGGAGTCTGAACCGTTGCCCCCAGGGGGGATTTCGGAATGGAGGAAGCCATGCTACTAGTCATTTGACCGTCTGAATTGTGCTTTGTAGCCGAGAAATCCGGGACCGGAATTTGCGCGTATCGCAAGCAAGAGCAAAAATTTCCAGGTTCTAGACGATGTCCGTCATCCCAGGTTGGGGCTGATCAGCAGCCCTCAATCCTGACTCTTGGGAACTTCGCACTTAGGTATAGGGAGCAACTCATCCGTATGGTTTCAGTGATGACTTTGAGCCCGTGGGGTGGCGTCTTACAACCCCGTCTGGCCTTGCATATTCCAGACGGATTCTTAAGTTTGCCCGTCAGCTTGGCGACTTGGGTGGTTTCGATTCTCCTGATCGCGCTGGCGCTCCAGCGCGTGCAGTCGGACTATCAGGAGCGGGCGGTGCCCTTGATGGGGGTCTGCGCCGCCTTTATCTTCGCCGCCCAGATGATCAACTTCCCAATCCCCGGCGGCACCTCGGGGCACCTGCTCGGCGGCACTCTGGCGGGCGCACTGCTCGGTCCTTGGGCCGGGACCCTGGTGATGGTGGCCGTGTTTATCGTGCAGAGCACTTTGTTTCAGGACGGCGGCCTGACCGTGCTAGGGGCCAATATCTTCAACATGGGCCTGATCGGCACCTTCGGCGGCTTTTATCTCTACCAGAGCATCCGCTACGTGCTGGGGCGCAGTACCGCTAGAGGCATTCAGGTCGGCGCAGCGATTGCCGCCTGGGTCAGCGTCATGGTGGCCGCGATTGTCTGTGCGTTTCAGCTGGCCCTGTCCGGCACCGTCCCTTTGAACGTGGCCTTGCCTGCGATGGTGGGCTGGCACGCGCTGATCGGCATCGGCGAGGCGTTGATCACCGTGGTGGCGCTGGGGTTTGTCCAGCGCAATCGGCCCGATCTGCTGTTCGATCCACCGCGCAAGGGCCTGTCGCCTGTGTCTCGCCCGCCCGTGCCACGTTAGGTCGCGGGCAAACGCTGCCTTTCCAAGTCGAATTCCTTCAGCAAGATTCTTATGAGCAGTAATGCGCCTCTATCCCAACGCAACCGCACCTTCGTCTTGATTGGCCTTGGCGTCGCCCTGGTGATCGCGGTGTTCCTCTCACCCCTGGCCAGCTCCAACCCAGATGGCCTCGACCGCGTCGCACAAGATCACCAGTTTGACAGTAAAGCCGCGCCCGAACCGCCCGCTCACAAGCTGCCCTTCTACCAAATTTTTGAGGAATACGCGCTGCGCGGTGTCCCTGAAGGCGTGGCAACTCCCCTGGCGGGCCTGATCGGCACGCTGGTTACCTTTGGACTGGCCTGGGGGCTGGGCAAGCTTGTGGTGCGCGGCTCGCGTCCCTCGCCCGACTTTCCCGAAGAGCAGCCCTAGATGGGGTCGCTCTAACCGATGCTGCTGCACATCGGCGCATTTCACCTCGACCTAGACAGCGCCCAAGACGCGCCCTGGCAATCGCTGGCCCCGCGCACCCGTTTGCTGTGTGTCTTGTTATTGGTGTTCGCCAGTGCCCTGACTGCCAACGGCCACTGGTGGACTTGGGCGATTTACAGCCTGGGTGTCTTAGTCTTGATGCTGGCCAGCCGGGTCACGCTGCCGATCCTGCTGCAACGGGTGGCCATGGAGGGCGTGTTCATCGGTGTCCTGCTGCTAAGCACCGTGTTCCGCGAGGGCGGCCAAGTGGTCTGGCAGTGGGGCTGGCTCAAGATTACGACCGCAGGCTTGACCGTGCTGGGCAGTGTCACGCTCAAGGCGCTGCTGTCGCTATTCGTGCTCAATATCTTGATCCTCACCACCTCTGTTCCGGCGCTGCTGCACGCCTTGACGGCGCTGCGCATGCCGCCCCTGCTGGTGGCGATTTTGGCCTCGATGTATCGCTACCTGGCCGTACTCGTGGAAGAGATTAGCAGCATGCGCCGTGCCGCCGCCGCGCGCAACTTCAGCGGTAGCGGCCACTGGCAACGACAGGTGCTGGGCAACATGCTGGGGTCGCTGTTTATCCGCACCTATGACCGAGGCGAACGGGTGCATCAGGCGATGTTGGCGCGGGGCTATCAGGGGCTGCCGCCCGCGCCCGACCTGCCCAAAGGTGGACGGCGGGACATCTTCGCCCTGAGCCTGATGACGCTGCTGACCCTGCTCGGCCAGAGTGTTTATCTGCTCCGCTAAATATGTGTCCTGTGTCTTCGCGGCCCCCATGCATCACAACCCGATCTTGATCGAACAGCTCAACCACGCCTACGCTGATGGCACCCAGGCGCTCTGCGGCATTGACTTGTCGATCCACGCGGGCGAAACCGTGGCCTTGGTTGGGGCCAATGGCTCGGGCAAGTCCACGCTGCTGCTGCACCTCAATGGCATCTTGCCGCCGCAGAAGGGCCGGGTGGTGATCGGTGAGTGGTCGGTCGAGCCGCGCAACCTGCGGGCGATTCGCGATTTTGTGGGGCTGGTGTTCCAAAACCCCGATGACCAGCTGTTCATGCCGAGCGTTTGGGATGATGTCGCGTTCGGCCCGATGAACCAGGGGCTGCGCGGCAAAGTGCTGGAGCACCGCGTGGCGCATGCCCTAGCCGACGTTGGTCTGCAACTGGAACGCTACGCCTCGCGCAACGCCAATAACCTCTCGGGCGGCGAAAAGAAGCGCGTGGCGATCGCGGGCGTACTGGCCATGCAGCCCCAGGTGCTGGTGTTTGATGAGCCCTCAGCGCAGTTAGACCCCTGCTCGCGCCGCCGCCTGATCCAATTGCTGGCTGCCCTGCCCCAGACCAAGCTGATCGCTACCCATGACCTGGATCTGGCCCTAGAACTGTGCGGTCGTACCGTGGTCCTCTGCGAGGGTCGGGTCGCCTACGACGGCCCGACCGAGCAGGTGCTCAGCGACGCAGGCTTCTTAACCGAGCACGCCCTAGAGCCGCCCCTGTGCTACAGCCGCCCCTACTGCCAACTGGAGCACGCGCCGCTCAGCTGCGTGGGTTAGCTACTGTGGGTTAGCTACTATAGGGCTAGGCCCTGTGAGAGACTGATGACCAGGCTCGCGCCGGGCGCTGGTGCCAACAAGCCGGTCACAAGTTTCAAGTCTATTGAGGGGTCGATGCCATGAACAAAGGAGCCGCCCTGGTCACCCGAGTGATCATCCTGGTCGCTGACAGCTTTAACCTAGCCCGCCAGGAGATCAGCACGACTATTCAGCGCCGCCTGGGACAGCGCAAGGCCTTGCCCCCATCCGAAGACCGCAATAGGCGGCTGTGAATCTTTCAGCAGTCGCAGGTGTCCCAGGGGACGTTGGGCATGAGCTGCACTAGTTTTTGCAGTTCTTGTTCCCACTGACGGCGTGTGTTGATCAGGAAATCGTCTTGGTCACCGAAGCGGCAGCGCTGGTTGATTTGGAAGCTATCTGCGTTGTAGGCCAAAATGTCAATCGGTGGCCCGACGCTCAGGTTGCTACGCATGGTGGCGTCCATGGAGATCACCGCACAACGGGCCGCGTCGTCTAGGCTGCTCTCGTAGCGGAAGGCGCGGTCTAGGATCGGTTTGCCATACTTGGTTTCGCCCAGTTGAAAGAAGGGCGTCTCCGGTGTGGCCTGGATACAGTTGCCTTCAGTGTAAATCAGATACAAC
Organism: Leptolyngbya sp. SOY_34_metabat_272; assembly: GCA_031399305.1. Lineage (GTDB taxonomy): Bacteria > Cyanobacteriota > Cyanobacteriia > FACHB-261 > FACHB-261 > FACHB-261. The sequence continues at coordinate 44,524 of JANNOU010000020.1, read as the reverse complement.
TCCGGGGCTGCGCCCTTAACCTGGCCGCCCACGACCATGCGCGAGCTGAAGGAGATATTGGAACTCTCCAGACTGGGGCGGTCCCATCCTGCCACTGTGCGGTTCTTGGAGCCTAAGTAGCGGGCAATCGCGTACATTGAGGGCAGATTGTGCAGGTTTTCGCTGGCTCCCTCTTCGAGATCCTGTTTGAGTAGTAGCAGCACCGACTGCGAAGACGATAGATTGCCAGAGGTCATGATCACCACCACTTGCTCACCCGGCTGGCTGAAGTCGAATAGCTTGGCGTAGGTAGAGACGTTATCGACGCCAGCATTGGTCCGGCTGTCTGCAATGAACACGAGCCCAACCTGGGTGAGCAGACCAAGACAGTAGGTCATAAGGACATAGGGCAACCGGGGGATGGCGAGCCAGGAACTGCGGCGATGTGAGCAGCCGCGATTGAGTCATGATAGGGTGTGACAGTTTTTCTGCGCAACTGAACAACCTGCCTGAAAGGGCTCAGGAAGATGAGGGTGGCGGCGTCTGAGAGCGGGTTTGCTCGGGTAGCAGGCGCGCTTGAATACCGGCAGCTTTCTTACGGGCTTGGCGGGCGCGGAACTCGTCAATTGCCATCTGCATTGACTCTTCGGCGGTCCAGCGGGGCACCTGCGGTAGCTCAGGGACGTTGGCAAACAACTCGCGCCAAAAAGCACTGCCCGTCACTTGTGCGATTGTCTCGGCCACCGCTCGGCAGCAGCTCTTGGGATAGCGAATCACCTGCTCCTCGGCGAAGTGAATCACCACCCAGCCTTTGCGCAGCAACACTTGATCCCGACTGGAGGAACTGCCGATAAAATTGCGGGGTTCGCAAGAACCGGTTTCGGGATGCAAGTAAAAAGGCTCATCCACTTGGATATCCAGGTGCAGGCCGGTCAGCGGGTCAATGTAGGCAAAATCTAGCAGGCACTGGGGTGGCAAATCGGGGACCATCAGCAAGCTGCCGCGAAACACCCGACCGGGGAAATAACGCTCCAGATAATTCAAAAACCGGAATTCGTAGGCCCGCTCCGGCTGCTGCCAATCAGCAGCCGGATTGCGAAAACATTGAATGGAGCTGAGCGCCTCGCTGAGCTGTTGACGCCGGTAGTCGCTTAAGCGCTCGGGGTTGCTGAGAATTTCCTCCCGCTGACGCACTTGGGCTAAATAAGTTTGGCGGCGGCTGTTTTCCTGGGCCAGATGCTCACTAACCTGCTCGCGATAGCGTGCTAGTTGGGCTTGGTATTCGCGATTCTGCGCGATCTGGCTGCGCATTACCAGCAACAGCACTCCTAGGGTCAGTGTCCCCAGACCAACCGCAACCCATTGCAGCAGCGCCAGCGTCGCTAGCCAAACCGCCAAGCCAACCGTGCCCTCCGCCAACAGCATCCCCAGCGGCACACGCTGACCGGTCGGCCGCAGCGGTAGGGGCTGACAGCGATAGCGTGGCACTGGCGGAGGCAACTGCTTGCTCACGCCGACCACTGACTCAGGAACGTGAATCAGAGGGTAGTGCGAAGGATTCATCTGGGGTAGAGGCGGCGAGCGCTAAGCCAACTGCGAGACCGGCAGTAGGGCAGGACAGCGGGAACACCAGCTTTGAAACCAGGCCCCGCCCGGGAGCTACCTAAACATTAGGCAACCGCTCTCGTCCTGTCTAGTGACCCGCTTGCCGACCTTGGCACAGATACGGGAGTTTCCTTCGGGAAAACTGTCCGGCAGGCTCGCTCCCCGCTGGGAATGTGTAGGTTGAATTCCCCGAGCACCTATTTCTCCGGCTTAGCTAAGTCCCTCAAGGTCCAACACATGCGCTATGACGTAAGCTACGTGCGCAGTGAAACCCGCTCAGATCCGCGTGAGGTGCTCATTTTGAAACCACGCGGTCAAATGTCCTCCCTCAGCGCGATTCAGTTTGGACAGGTGCTACAGGAGATTTGTAACGGGCGGTATCCATGCGTCTTAATTGAGATGCATGACGTGAGCTTGCTCGATAGCTGCGGCGTTGGGGTGCTGGTGGCTGGCGCGAAGACCGCTCGTCAGCACGGTGTCCAGTTGGCACTGGTTTCGCTCAGCAGCAATGTCCGCCTGGTAGCAGAGTTCGTGCAGCTCGCTCAAATCATTGATATCTACTTCAGCCCTGAGCATTTCCTAGAGAGGTTAACTTGAGCCGTCCCATAATCCCTCTGAGTTCAGAAGTGCTCAAGGCACAAATCGCAAAAACCGAAGCACTGTGCCAGCGAGCAGCGGCAGCACGTGTAGCGGCGGCGACCTACTGCCAACAAGCTGAAGCCCGCTGCCAGAAGGCTACCAGCGTCTACAGACAAGCGAATGCACAGCTCCGAGCGCTCAATCAACACGGTCCAGTACTGCCCACCGTTTCCGAATTAGACCTGCTTGGGGCAGAGCGCATCGAGTTTGATTACCGAGGCTATCACGTCTGTGTCCGAAACACCCGTAAGGGCTGGCAGCCGCAACTCGGCAAAGAGCTGTTGCTGCTCGCCCATGCGACAGCGGCAGAAGCGCTAGCCAGTGTATGCCGACTGATTGATCACTGCCGAACCTGTCGGCTGCTGGGCAAAACCTTGAGGGAGAGCTTGCAATCGGGACACCTGGAAAGCCTTGAATACCTCAACTTGCTCGGCTCGATTCACCAAGGCATAGACTGGTAGAGTGTCAGCCCTAGGGTTGCCGCAGGTTGTCGGGCAGAGTGCGAGAATCAGGATTAGCGCCGAGTCTTGATCAGCAAGATATTACGGTCTATCGCCAGGTTAAAGCTGTACCCACCAGAGATGTGCGGTCAATGGACAGGCAGCGCCTGCGGCAGCATTTGTTACAACCTTCAAGACATTGACCAGCCAGTCGGACCAGACCCCTCCCATTCGCTTCCCTGGCACGGCCTTCGATTTGGTTGTGCTAGCTGCTTCGGCTGGGGGCTTGCAGGCCATCGACCACGTGTTGTCTAGCCTACCCGCTGATTTCCCTGCTGCGATTGCAGTGGTGCAACATGTGTCGCGGCAGCATCGCAGCTACTTGGCAAGTATCCTGAACCGCCATACTAGCTTGCAGGTGAAACCGGCTGAGGCAGGCGAGCACCTGAGCCCCGGCACGGTCTACATCGCCCCACCTGACCACCATCTGTTGGTTAATCGGGACAGCAGCTTTTCACTAGTGCAGTCCGAGCTGGTGCATTTTGTACGCCCCTCTGCCGATTTGTTGTTTGAGTCGGCAGCGGCGAGCTACCGGACTCGCGCCCTGGCCGTCGTACTCACCGGCACCGGCAGCGATGGCAACATGGGCGTGACCGCGATTAAAAAAATGGGCGGTCTCGTGATTGTTCAGAACCAGGAAACCTCCGAATTTTTTGGCATGCCGAGTGCGGCGATTCAAACTGGCAGTGTGGATCTAGTGCTGCCTCTCAACGAGATCTCTGCGGCGCTGGTCACGCTGGTCAGGCAAGAAGCAAGGGACGATCATGACCGACGCCAATCCTAAATTTGAGGCGCTGCTGGGCTACATCAAGCGGTCGCGAGGCTTTGATTTTACTGGCTATAAACGCTCTAGCTTAGTGCGTCGGGTCGAGCGACGCATGCAGAACATTAATGTCGAAACCTATGACGATTATCTTGACTATTTAGAAGTGCATCCCGAAGAGTTTAGCCTGCTGTTCAACACGGTTCTGATTAACGTCACCACTTTTTTTCGAGATGCGCTGGCCTGGCAGTGTCTAACCCAGGAGGTCATTCCCCAAATAGTCGAAGCTCGTAGCTCCGCCGATGAACCGATCCGAGTCTGGAGCGCGGGCTGTGCTTCCGGCGAAGAAGCTTACACTCTGGCGATAGTGTTGGCCGAAGCGCTGGGACCCGAGCAATTTCGCCAGCGGGTCAAGATCTACGCCACCGACATTGACGACGAGGCGCTGAGCCAGGCCCGCCAAGCCAGCTACCAACCCAAAGTGCTGCAGTCGCTCCCCCAAGATCTGCTCCTGCGCTATTTTGAGCGCTCTGGTGACCGTCATGTCTTTCGCAGCGACCTGCGCCGCTCGGTGATTTTTGGCCGTCACGATCTGGTGCAGGATGCGCCGATTTCCCGGCTTGATCTACTAGTCTGCCGCAACACGCTGATGTATTTCAATGCCGAGACCCAAAATCGGGTGTTGGCGCGATTGCACTTTGCCCTCAAGGGCGGAGGGTTCCTGTTTTTGGGCAAAGCTGAGATGCTGCTGACTCACGCCCATTTGTTTACGCCCATCGACTTGAAGCATCGTATTTTTAGCAAAGTGCCAAAGCTGAATCTGCGTGATCGCCTGTTAGGCCTGGCTCAGGCCAGCGAGCCAGAAGTCGCCAGCCATCTGACGCGCCAGACGCGCCTGCGCGAAGCGGCGAGCGACGTCGCACCTGTGGCTCAAGTGGCGATTGATCACAATGGCATCTTGGTGCTGACCAACGAGCGGGCACGGCTCCTGTTTGGGCTCAAGCCGCACGACCTGAACCGCCCCTTCCGAGACCTAGAGCTCTCGTACCGACCGGTGGAGCTGCGCTCGCACATCGAGCGAGTTCTGAGCGAACAGCGACCGCTGGTTCTGTCAAATATCGAATGCCTCTTGCCTGACAGCGAAATTCAATATCTAGAGGTACAACTGTTGCCCCTGCTCGATGAGGGCAGCCCGTTGGGCGTGAGCATCAGCTTCACCGATGTGACCCTTTATAAGCGGCTGCAGGGGCAACTGCAACGCTCTAGCCAGGAGCTGGAAACCGCCTATGAAGAGCTGCAATCGATCAACGAGGAGCTGGAAACCACCAACGAAGAGCTGCAATCGACTGTAGAAGAATTAGAGACCACCAACGAGGAGCTCCAGTCTACGAACGAAGAAATGGAGACGATGAACGAAGAGCTGCAATCGACCAACGAGGAGCTGCAGGCAATCAACGAGGAATTGCGTCAGCGCACCGACGAGCTCAACACCACCAATGCCTTCCTCGGCTCGATCCTCACGGGCCTGCGCACGGGCGTGGTCGTGGTGGACCGTCAAATCAGCATCCTGATCTGGAATCATCGCGCTGAGGATCTGTGGGGGCTGCGTGCCGACGAAGCGCAGGGACAATTCTTCTTGAATTTGGATATTGGCCTGCCAGTCGAGCAGCTGCGGGGCATAATCCGCAGTGTGCTGCTGGGATCGGCCTATGAGGAATTGCTGCTGGACGCCACCAATCGTCGAGGCCGAATCGTTCAGTGTCGGGTGATCTGTACCCCGCTGATCGGCCCAGGCGACGAGAACCAAGGCGTGATTTTGTTGATGGAGGAATGGGAAGGTTAATATCCGTTATCATTCGGAACGGGGGGAAGGCTTTAAAATTCGTAGCAGGAGGGGGTCGGGGGTGAATTTCGACAGATTTGTCGAAGCTCTGGAGGCTGGGCGTCGTCGCATAGCCCTACTGACGCGACGCATACCCAATTTAGACCTGGACCAGAATTCTCAGCTGCTAACCGAAGTTTTTGAAGACCTGGATAACGCCCTGGAGGAATTACAGGTTTCTCAGGAAGAGCTGGCTGCAACCAGCCTGTCACTTGCCGCAGAACGTCAGCGCTACCAGGAGCTGTTCGAGTTTGCGCCAGATGGTTACCTGGTGACCGATCCAGCCGGGGTGATTCAAGAAGCCAATCGCACGGCGGCAGCACTACTCAAGGTCTCACAGCAGGCCCTGATCGGCAAGCCCTTGTTCGTCTACGTTACCCGGCAAGCACAGGAGACTTTTTACCAGCTGCTCAATCAGCTCAATCAGCTGGCGCAAACCGACCTAGACCAGACTTGGGAGTTTAGCCTACAGCCCCGTGATGACCAGCCGATTGAGGCAGCCCTCAGCGTGGCAAGTGTCCGGGATACCAACGGCCAGGTTGTCGCCCTGCGCTGGCTGCTGCGCGATGTCAGTCAGCGCAAGCGGGCCGATGAGACCCTCCAGAAACTGGCTGCCGACCTGGAACACCGAGTACAAGAGCGGACTACGCAGTTACAGCAAGCCCTGGCGCTGGAAGCGGCATTCAAGAACGTGACCGACAAGCTGCGCGACAGCCTAGACGAAGGCCAGATCCTAAAAACCGCGGTTCAAGAGTTGGTGCGGGTGCTCCAGGTAGACCATTGCGACATGGGCCTCTACGACTTAGACCAACGCCGCTCAGTGATCTGCTGTGAATGTCTTGCTACCACCCCCTCTCTGGCTCAGGACCGTGAGGTGTGCATGGCCGATTTTCCCGAGCTGTATCGACCTCTATTGCAGTGCCAGCCGCTGTATTTTTGCGGCTTGATCAGCGGTGAGCGACGGTCTCAGCCGGTGATCCTGGCCTGCCCTATTTTTGACGACCAGGGCATTCTCGGTGACCTGTGGCTGTCCAAATCCAAGGATCACCTGTTCAACGAGCTGGAGATTCGCCTGGTGCAGCAGGTGGCCAATCAGTGCGCGATCGCTATTCGGCAGGCACGCCTCTATCAGGCGGCCCAAGCTCAGGTCAAAGAACTCGCCCACCTCAATCAGCTTAAAGATGACTTCCTGAGCACGGTGTCGCACGAGCTGCGCACGCCGATGACCAACATGACCATGGCGATCAAGATGCTGAAAGTCACCGTCAACCAGCTGACCCTGAACCAGCCCCAAGTGCCGCTTGAGCCAGTCCTACGCTACCTGCAGATTCTGGACGACGAGTGCGGCCGTGAAGCCAGATTGATTGATGATTTGCTGGATCTGAATCGGCTGGAGGCGGTTGAGCAGTCCCTGGAACCGGAGACCCTGGAGCTGCGAAGCTGGTTGCCCAGAATAGTCCAACCGTTTCAAGAGCGGGTCGAGAGCGCCCAGCAAAGCCTGAGCTTGGATCTCGCCGCCGCCTTACCGCCCTTCCCTTGCCACGCCTCCAGCCTGGCGCGGATCCTGACCGAGCTGCTCAACAATGCCTGCAAGTACACCCCCGCTGGCGAGCAGATCAGCCTGGCCGTGGCTGCCGATGCCGACACCGTGCGCCTGAGCGTCAGCAACTCCGGGGTCGAAATCCCTGCCCACGAGCTGCCTCTCATTTTCGACAAATTCTACCGGGTGCCCAGTGCCGATCCCTGGAAACGAGGCGGTACCGGCCTGGGGCTGGCGCTGAGCCAGAAACTAACGGCCCACCTGGGCGGCGTCATCCAAGTCGAGAGCGCCTCCAACCTCACCCGCTTCACCGTGGTGCTGCCCTTGAGACCCACTCAACCGCCGATTACGACCTCCTCCCCCAGCCCAGACGCGCCCGAGTCAGCCTCTAAGCTTCACAGCTGAGCTTCGCAACCTCAGGCAAGCACCTGCCAACCCCGCCTGAGCGCCCCCAAACCTCGCGCCCGCGCAAAAAAGACGCGCGCACCAGTAATAGAACCCCGCCCGAGCGCCTCTGAGCTTCAAGCGAGAGCCTCCGAGCCAAATAGCCCTCCCCAAGCATGCCATTCACCACCCTTGCGCAGGGGGTCTGGGGGAGGCGCTTCGTCCCCCAGTGGGGGGCTTGGGGGGCAAACGCCCCCCATTTCCGGGTTCTCTACCCGCCACCACTTTCTCCTCCAACTCCCAGCCCTTCCCCTCCAACCCTCAAGCGAGACAAGCCAAGACTCGTGCCCAGTCCAGAACCGCCTATCGCCGCGCTTGCAGCTTACGGTAAACCGCCTTGAGATCCACCTGATGCTGTGCCAACGCCACCAGCGCGTGGTAAAACAAATCCGCCACCTCACTAGCAATGGCGTCCGGGTCATCGTCCTTGCAAGCCATCACCACTTCCGCCGCCTCCTCGCCAATTTTCTTGAGGATTTTGTTGTCGCCGCCCGCAAATAGACTGCAGGTATACGACCCCGGCCTAGGATGATCCCGGCGGTCAGTAATCACACCGTAGACCTGCGAGAGCGTGTCAGCAGGCGGCTGTTGCGGGACCTCATCCCCCGTGCCGAAAAAGCAACTGCGCACCCCCGTGTGGCAGGCGATCTCCCCCACCTGCTCGACGCTCAGCAGCAGCGCGTCGCGGTCGCAGTCATAGCGCAGCGACTTGACGTATTGCACATGGCCCGAGGTTTCGCCCTTCGGCCAGAGTTCTGAGCGCGAGCGGCTCCAGAACCAGGTGCGCCCAGTTTCCAGCGTCTTGCGCAGCGACTCCCGATTCATCCAGGCCAGCATCAACACCGTCCCATCCAGATAGTCCTGCACAATCGCGGGCAGCAACCCCTGCTCGTTAAAGCACAGCTGGTCAATCGGAAATTGCGCGGCGACAAATCCAGACATAACAGGGTGAAATCGAGTGGAACTCAGACCGAAGACACCTCTCAGTTTAAGCAGACACCGGCCTCGAAATTGGCCACGCCGACCTTCACCAGATCTTTATGCCGCCCGCTAGCATCTTCAATTGGAACTAACCGGCCATGGGATATGTCTCTCGTAGAGTAGGTTGAGTTCTGGCGCAAAAAAGCTCTCAAATCATGGCCCAACCGACCCGAATTCCCACACAGGTCGCTCCCATCAAGTTTGGGACAGATGGCTGGCGCGGTCTAATCGCTTCAGACTTTACCTTCGAGCGCGTTGCCCAAGTTGCACCCCTAGCCGCGCAGGTCCTGGCCGAGACCTACGGCGCGCAAAACCAGAGCCGTCTGATTGTGGTCGGCTACGACCGGCGCTTTTTGTCCGAGCAGTTTGCCCAGCGCGCCGCCGAGGCAATAGCCAGTGCTGGGTTCGATGTGTTGCTCAGCGAGCAATACGCGCCCACCCCCGCCTTCAGCTGGGCCGCCAAGAGCCTGGGAGCCTTGGGAGCCATTGTGATTACCGCCAGCCACAACCCCGGAACCTACAACGGCCTCAAGGTCAAAGGGGCATTCGGTGGCTCAGTGCCCCCAGAAGTCACCCAGCAAATCGAAGCCCGCCTGGACTCCCCCGTCTGCGCCGCTGCCATCCCCGGCAGCCTGACCTATTTTGACCCCTGGCCCAGCTACTGCGAAGTGCTGCGCTCCAAAGTCGATATCCCCCGCATCCGCGCCGCGATTGCCCAGGGTCAGATCACCGTCTTCGCCGACGTAATGCACGGGGCGGCGGCAGGCGGTCTGGTCCAGCTCTTAGGCATCGAAGTCCAGGAGATCAACAGCAACCGCGACCCACTGTTCGGCGGCGGTGCCCCCGAGCCTTTGCCGCAGTACCTGTCCGGCCTATTCAGCCAGCTGCGCCGCTTCCGCCAAGCGCAGCCGGACCGGCTTTGCGTGGGCTTGGTCTTCGACGGCGACAGCGACCGCATCGCCGCCGCCAATGGCCTGGGTGAGTTCCTGAGCCCCCAGATCCTGATCCCGGTGCTGATCGACCATCTGGCGCGCAATCGCGGCCTGTCGGGCGAAATCGTCAAAACGATCAGCGGCTCCGACTTGATCCCCAGAGTCTCTGCCCTGCACGGGCTGCCAGTGTTCGAGACTCCCATCGGCTACAAATACATCGCGGACCGCATGCTGTCGGCGTCGGTGCTGTTGGGCGGCGAGGAGTCTGGTGGCATCGGCTACGGCACCCACATCCCCGAGCGCGATGGGCTGCTATCGGGGCTGTATCTGCTAGAGGCGATGGTGGTAGGCGGCCAGGATCTGAGCGATCTTTACCGCAAGTTGCAGCAGCAGACTGGGTACACTTCGGTCTACAACCGGATCGACCTGCCGCTGGCCAGTATGGAGGTACGCTCGGCCCTATTAACCCAGCTACAAACTCAGCCGCCAACCGAAATCGCCGGTCGTGCTGTGATAGACTGCCTGACGGTCGATGGCTACAAGTTTCGCCTGGCGGACGGCAGCTGGCTGATTATCCGCTTCAGCGGCACCGAGCCAGTGCTGCGCCTCTACAGCGAGGCGGCCACGCCAGAGCTGGTCCAGCAGACTTTAAGCTGGGCGCAGCAGTGGGCCAACCGCTGACCAGCTCCAATCGGTTAAAATACTTAACAACTGGAATGGTTTGGTGTTGATGGAGCTGCAACTCTCAGGTTCTCAAGACAGGCCGGCGCTGAGGATCCTAGCCCCAGCGCCCTTGACAGAGGCGCTGGAAGTCGTGATGGAAGCTCAGGGACGGGTTCGCTGGCTCAGTGCTAGCATCGCGATTCCCCACCCACCGGAGCAAGTTTGGCCGGTGCTCACCGGTTATGACGCCTTGGCCGACTTTATCCCCAACTTACTCAAGAGCACGCTACGGGTAGACGCGCAGGGACGCAAGCTCTTGGAACAGGTGGGCGGACAGACGTTTTTGTTTCTGAACTTCTCGGCGCGAGTAGTGCTAGAGATGCAGGAGCTACCGCCGCGCGAGCTCCGATTCGCGCTGGTAGAGGGCGACTTCCAGGAGTTTGAGGGCTGCTGGTTGCTGCGGTCGGATCCGGTGGGAACCTGCCTCACCTATCAGCTCCGCGTGCAGCCCAAGCCGATGCTCCCAGTGAAGGCGATTGAAAAGTGCTTGAAGCATGAGCTGTCGGTCAACTTGCTGGCCATTCGCCAGCAGGTTTGCCAGCGCTGCGGGACGGTCTGAGGTCATGCGGCGGTTGCGCCAAGTCGGCCTGGGTCTGGTGGCCTGGGCCATTTGTATCTTGCTCACTTGGCTGCCGGTCGGCGCTCAGTCAGCGTCTCAGGCCGGGGCGGCCATCCCCAACCCCCGGCTACGGCAGAGCTGGATTGCGGATCAGGCGCAACTCCTGTCACCGGAGGCTGAAAAAACCCTGAACACGGAGCTGGATGAACTATATAGCCGCTCCGGCTTTGGGCTCGCCGTAGTGAGCGTTCTGAAATCACCTGCTGACCAGACGCCGCGTGAGCTGGCTGGGGAACTGCTGCGCCAGTGGGACATCCGCGGAGCCGTCTTGCTGGTAGCGGTGAACGACCGGCGAGCCGAGCTGCGCAGCCAGCCCTATCTAAAATCCACGCTGAGCGATGAAGCGGCGGCCCTGGTGCTGAGGCAGACAGTGCTGCCGTCGCTGAGTCGAGGCCGTTGGGAAGTGGGAATTCTCGCAGGCTGTCGGCAGTTGGCCAACCTGATCCAGATCAATGTCGATCGGGTGGAGCGCCTGCCCAGGCTCCCCTTCAGTTCGATTGGCTGGGGAGCCTGGGTACTGAGCCTGCTATCGTTCTTTGTGGTGGGCACAGAGACGTTGCCAGATCGCTTACTGCCGCTACCGAGCCTGCAACGGTTCAAGCTACTGTATCTATTTGGGATCGCCTGCGGCGCAATGGCGCTGCTCATGTGGGTGGCCACCATCGCTCAGCTGAGCTTGAGCGTGGTGGTGGTGGCAGCTCTGTTGCTGATGGCCACCCTGTTCCTACTGGTGGGCTGGAGCCGGATGGCCTAGACAGATCGTCCAGCTCTCAGGCCGCGAGCCTAATAAACTTCGAGATACTCCGCTTTTTCCCAGTCAGTAACGTGAGCTCTGAACCGGCCCAGCTCGTAGTTCTTGACGGTGCTGAACAGGTGGTAAAAATCTTTGCCCAGCATGGCCAGGAAATCCGGGTCTGAGCCCAGGGCGGCTAGTCCCTCCTCCAGGCTCGCAGGCAGCCGCGCCAGATCCGGGCCTCCTCCCAGACCTCGCCCTGCGACCGGCTGCTGCAGCTCGCGCGCCTGCTTCACGCCCAGCAAACCGGCCGCCACGGTCGCCGCCGCGCTCAGATAGGGGTTGCTGATGCTCGAAGCGGCTCGCATCTCGATGTGCGTTCCTTCGTCCTTCGTGGCTTTGACGCGCACCATACCGGTGCGGTCTTCGATGCCCCAGCCTAGACAAGCGGAGGCGAAGCTGGGCGGTAAGTAGCGCCGATAGCAGTTGATCGTGGGCGCTATAAGCGGCATCATCGCCCGCCCATGGTCTAGAATGCCCTGAATAAACGCTTTGGCGGTTTTGGATAGGCCATCGGCGTCGCTAGGGTCGAAGAAGATATTGTTCCCGGTTTCGCGATCCCACAGGCTGATGTGGACGTGGCAGCCGCTGGCGCACTTGTCGCTGAAAGGACGGGCCATGAACGTTGCTAGGTAGCCGGCGCGATGAACGATTTCCTTAACGGCGGTTTTGAAGGTGTAAGCTTTGTCGGCGGCAGTGATACCAATTGCCGGGCCGAAGTTGATTTCGAACTGGCCGGGACCGTACTCGGCGTTGTGGGTAATGATGTCAACGCCTGTGGCGCGCAGCTTGTCGAGTAGGTCATCCAAAAAAGGTAGGTACTGGTTGCGGATGTGGTTGAAAATGTGCACACCGTCAAACACGGGTTGGTGTGCATCGGCAGTCAGGATATAAAACTCGAACTCCTGGCCGATCATCACGTCGAAGCCGAGCTGAGCTGCTTCGTGTAGCACGTTCTTCAGGATCTGACGCGGCGAGATGGTGACGGGTTGGCCATCCAGATAAGGGTCGCAGATCACCCGAGCGGTTTTCGTGAGCCAGGGGAGTGTTTGCAGGCTCTCCAGGTCCGGAAACAGTGCGTGATCGCGGTAGCCGACTTCCTCGTGCAAGCCGGAGCCAGCGACGACATACGAAGAAGTATCTAAGGCCAGGGTGCCGCCGTAGAAATTTAAGCCCTTGCGCGTGTAGCCCTCGACCTTGTCGATGGGAACGGTTTTGGCGCGACAGATTCCGTGCAGGTCTGGTAGCTCAAAACGGACGTATTCAATGCCCTGGTTTTTGAGAGCTTCGACAAACTGAGTAATCTGGTCCGCTGTCGCCATGAGTTCACCATCCTGCACAACTAGATTTCACTGATCAAAAACAGCGGCACCCCTATTTCTGGACCGACACCCGGCACCTGAACGCGCAACTCGCGCACGCTCTGTATCTGAAAACATACTGATCAAGCAGGTGGCACCCAATCCTATGTTCCTAGATACAAAATACTACCAGTATGTCTAGGTAAACGAAGCGCTTAAAGCTACACGACTAAATCGCTGACCCAGAGATAAGGGGAGCTGCGGACGGCAATAACGCGTCTTCACAGTACTCAGCTAGAAACGGCGTGCGGTAGCCGTCGCGCGTCCACAGGATAGGGAAGTAGCTCTCGTCCATCGCGGTTTCGCCGACTCGTCGATAGCGGTTGAAGATGTAGCCGTAGCCAATCCCGGGCGGTTGAAAACGGGCGTCAGCGCGAAAGGTGTTGACGCCAAAACTGCGCCGCGTCTGGTCAGAAGAACGATTTTTTCCCGAGCCATGCCATAAATTCCAGTGCATAAAAATGCAGGCTCCGGGCGGAATCTCTACTGTCATGATTTCGGGGCTCGCGATGCCCGCTTCTGCGGCGGCTTGCCAGACTGGTTGCCGATAGTCCTCTGCTGGAGCATGCAGCGACTGTCTGACCTGATCGGAGACGATCCACTGATGCGAACTAGGCACGATCTCTAGGGTGCCCGCCTCGGCGCTGGCGTCACTGAGGGCCATCCAACAGGTCATCATCTCAGGTGGGTCAATGCAGGCGGCGTAGGTGCCATTGCGGTGGAAAAGGACCTCCGGCGCGTCGGGCGGTTTGATCCAGGAACTGTCGGTGGCGATGCGGGCTCCGCTCCAGCCTGCTAGAAGGGCGCTTAGCCGAGCGGTTTCGGCAGACAGCGAGAGACCCGCGACCGTTCGATCACAGCGCCACATGCCACACATCTGTCGTGTGGCATTGGCGACGCTGAGACTGGGACGCCCATGCCATTCGTCCGGGTAAATTCCGGTTTCAAACCGAGTCGCAAACAGAGGATCTAGCCGGTCCGTAATGTGGGCAATCACCTCCTCAGGCAATAGTTTTTCCAAGAGCAAATAGCCGTTCTCACGAAAGTAGCTGATTTGCTGTTCACTCAACTGAATCGGCTCGTAGGCCATGCAATGCCTCTCTCAAATCTGAACCCAGTACAGGAGCGTTAGCTGAAAGACCCGGAAAGTTCACGCGTTTTTGACGCTCCTAGCGCATCCCCACAGTATTCGTCCAGGAATGGGGTGCGGTAGCCATCGCGGGTCCACAGAATAGGGAAGAAACTCTCATCCATGGTGTCGTCGCCCTGGCGCTTATAACGCCCAGCGATATAGCCGCCCGGAACATAGGCTCCGAACGACTTGAAGCTGGACTCCGATGGAATTGCCGCAATGACCAAGCTGCGCCGGATCTTGTCAGACATTAGATTCTTGCCAGAGCCATGCCACATGTGCCCGTGGTGGAACGCGCAACCGCCTGCGGGGACCTCCAGCTGAATCACCTCTGGCTTGTCAAACCCGGCTCGGGCTGCCGCCTGTTCCATTTCCCAGTGATAGCTCTTACTGGGAGCGTGGAATTCGCTCACCGTGCCAGACAGCGGCCAGTGATGTGAGCCGCGCACATACTCAATGGTGCCCGCGCCAGGCACAGCGTCGCTGAGTGCGATCCAGCAGACGACGATATCCTCGGGCGTGTAATAAGTCGAGTACATGGAGTCCTGGTGCAGCGTGGTTTCTGTCGCGCCGTAGGGCTTCATCCACAGGCTATCGCCCAGCAGCCGCGATCCAGACCAGCCGCCCAGCATTGCCATGATCCGGCCGATTTCTGCAGACAGAATCAGGCTGGCCATCGTGCGGTCGCTTTTCCAAACCCCGGTCATTTGTCGGGCAGCCTGAGGTAGGCCCAGATTTGGGCTCCAGTGCCATTCATCGGGATAGTTGCCGGTTTCAAATTCCCCAGCGAACAGAGGTTCTACCCGCTCCACAAGCCGAGCCACCAGCTGATCATCGAACAGCTTCTCGATGACCAGAAAACCGTCCTCGTGGAAGCGAGCAACTCGCTCCTCGGTCAGTTGCAAAGGGCTAAGAACCATGACGGTGTACTCGATCTTGCGAGGGCTTTACATGCCAATCATTACAAGGGAGGTTGCCGAGAAACTGTATTTTTGGTCACTATTTTTTGAGCTGGGTCAGCCTTTGCTGAACCGGCTCACTTCGCAAAGACTGCGAACTAAGGTAAAGTGCAGAAACTCTTCGAGGACAGAGGTATACATGCGGGCTGAAGAACGCAAGGTGCTAGTCATCAGACATGACTGCTGTTCCAGTTTGGGGCTGTTGGAGGCAGCGCTATATCCGGAGAAAATAACCTTTGAGTATTTGCAGACAGCTCAGGGAGCAACTCTCGCCAGACCCCTGACAGAGTATGCCTACATAGTTATTCTGGGGGGATATATGGGGGCCTATGAAGAGGATTCCTATCCCTTTTTGCGCTACGAGTTCAAGCTCATTGAGCAGGCTTTAGAGCAGCGAATTCCCACTCTGGGAATTTGTCTGGGTTCTCAAATTTTGGCTCGGGTACTAGGCGCTTCAGTCTATCGGGGCAAAGTGGGTCGTGAGGTCGGTTGGCGTGAGCTGACCTTGACTGAAGCAGGCCGCAAAGATCCTCTGCTGGGGGGATTCCCAGACCAAACCAAAGTCTTTTTGTCCCATCAAGATACGTTTGATCTGCCGAGGGATTGTGTTCACTTAGCAACTAGCCAGATGTATCCTCATCAGGCATTTCGTTATCGAGATCATGCCTGGGCCATTCAGTTTCATCTAGAGATGAATGAAAAGATATTGCAAGATGCAGCGCAAGTGATCGAACAGGAAATCGTCGAAGCTAATGTGACAGATATCAGCCTCACAGATTTGCTTGAAAGTACCCGCCACAATCTCCCAACTGTGCAGCCACTTGCACATGAGTTTATGCAGCAGTTCCTAAGTCAAGGTGTGGTGAGTGCGGTAGAGCGGTGAGCCGACAGATACATTGAAAACAAGCTATGATACATCACTTCCTGCAATCGGGCTAACCGCTTATAGATGTCAAGCTTAATGAGACACGGCACGCAGAACTTCTTCTCTGACAATCTGACCATCTGATAAATGGATAACCCGGCTGGCGTGACGCGCCACTTTGGAATCGTGGGTTGAAACCAGGATCGTGACTCCAAAGTTGGTATTGAGATCGCAGAGTAGGTCCAGGATTTCCTGACCAGTTTTCTGGTCAAGATTGGCAGTTGGCTCATCAGCCACTACTAGGCTGGGATTGCCGATCAAAGACCGTGCAATGCTCACCCGCTGCTGCTGCCCGCCCGATAGCTGCGAAGGTTTGTGATCGAGACGGTCACCCAGCCCAACTTTCTGCAAAAGTTGCACGGCTCGCTGACGCAGTTGCTTGGCATTGACGGCGGAAAACATCAGTGGCAGCTCGACATTTTCCACCGCACTCAAAACTGGAATCAAATTGTAAGACTGAAAAATGAAGCCGATTTTCTCGTGTCGAAGGGCAGAGAGCTGGCTCTCAGGTAAGCGACGAATTGAGATTCCGTCAATTGCAATGTCTCCCTTGGTGAGACGATCGAGACCGGCGATTAAATGGAGTAGGGTGGTTTTGCCTGAACCGGAAGGCCCCATCAGACAGATAAATTCACCCGATTCAATGGTCAGCTGAACTCCTTTCAAGGCGCGGACTATCTCTGAACCCAACTTGTAAATTTTCCAGCAGTCCGACACCTCAACCACAGGCCAGACTGTAGCTAACTGCTCGGTTACCGATTCGGCTTCCATCATAGCGAGAACCTCCCAAAAAACTTTGCCTTAGAACTGATAGTAAAGGGCTTGGATTGCCGAAAGTTTCACAATTCGCCAGATGGGTAACAACGCCGCCACCGCCGAAACAACTGTAGCCAAACCGGCAGCGATCAAAACATTCAGCCAAGCCGGTTCCAACGCAGAGCTTAGGCTTGTGCCATCAGCAAGCTGCACCAGGACGGCCGTCAGCCAGCCTAGGATAACACCGACGATGCCGCCGACCAGACCATACAGAACTGCCTCGGTTACGAATAGGCTAAAAATCACCTGATCGCCAACGCCTGTCGCTTTGAGAATGCCAACTTCTTGGATTCTGGATAAAACACTGCGGGTCATAATCACCGCTGTCTCTAATGCCCCCACGATCAGGGTGATCGCAGCAATGTAAACAGTCGATTGCTCAATAGCAGCGGCCGTGCTGGTGCTGAGCGTGCCACTGAGCTCAGCCATCTGCGCCTTCACCGTCTCGGTGAGCGTCAAGACTGCATAGACCAGGAGCGTCCCAGCCGCGATTGTGGCGATCGGCAAAATAGAGCGGCGTCGATTGTGCTGGATATGCCGGTTGGTGTATTGCACGATTCGAGGAAACAAACTCCACCAGTTCAGAGCAACAGCTGCCATCAGGTTGCCCCTCGCAAGAGTTCTAACGGTGACTTTTGAAGTAAGGTTTGGGCAGGGACCAGAGAGCCAAAAATGACCATCGGCGGCAAATAGCAAATCACTAAAACCGAAGATTTCAGAATCACATCCCACGCAAACAAAGCTGGTGTCAATAAACGCAGCAATAAGGCTCCGAGCAATAATCCTGCCAGCGTAGAGCCCACGAACAAAATGAGCGACTCCAGCAGAAACAGGTAGAATACATCGCTGCTCACCCCCACCGCCGCGAAGATGCCGAACTCCCGACGGCGTTCCTCAATGCTCAACAAGGCTGCCGAGAGCATCAGGATGAAGCCAAGCCCCAGCGTGATGCGAGCTAGCCACCCTAGCAGGGTCGAGCCAGCCTGATTGAAGTACAAAGCGGCTAATTTGATGTCAAAACTGACCAAATCTGATCGTCCCAGTTTGCCCTCCAGCACATAAGCAATGACAGGCCGATTCGGATCGCTGGTAGTCGGGTCAGTAGTGAACAGTGCATTGATCTGGGCGGTCAGAGCTTGCTGCAATGCTTGCAAGTCCTGTGTGTGCAGCATTACCCAGCTAACCTGATTGGGGAGTTCTAGTAGCTGTTGAGCCATAGCCAGGGGCAGCTCGATGACCCCAGACGCTGCCAGGTCAGGCACCTGAGCAATCTGAGCCACGTTCACGGATCCCTGTTTAAGCTTGAGCGCTTCACCTCGCTTCACTCCCAGTGCCGCTGCTGCTGACTGGCTGATCGAGACTGAGTTGCGGTCAGAGCGACCGTAGACCACCAGCGGGGTCGCCGCAGTTCCTGGCCATTGGCCAGTCAGAACCTTGAGCCCCTGGCTTCCATTTGCCTTCAAAACCGCATCGGCTGTCCCCTCACTGAAGGTGCTAGTCGCAGTGAAAAAGCCGGTCTTGGAGTCTAGTTTAAAGCCAGTCGGTGGTGTCACCCAGATGTTAGCAACGCCGTTGCTAGTACTGCGGACATAGCGGTAAACGTTGGCTGTCCCCGATTCGAAACTCAGCGAAACAACATTGACAAATAAAACCGCTGCAATCGCCAAGGACAGACCCGCCGCAGTCAGGAGGGTCCGTGTCCCATAGCGTAGAAGATTGGCGATGGCTACCTTGAAGAACTTAGCAGTCACCTATCTTACTGGTTTTCCCCCTCCAAGAAGGCGTACTGAGCCAGCTCATCTTCGACATCTACTGAGCCGGACCGCTTGAGGTTCAAGAAATAGACAATCGCCCCGATGATAATGGAAGCGCCACTCACCGCACCTACCTGAGGTGCCCAATCTGCAACGCTCATGTCAGCGACCCAGGGAGCCGCAAAACAATAATAGATTGCGACTGTGTTGCCCACTGTAGCGACTACGGTGACCAGCCAGACGCCGAAATTGCCACCCGGAATTTTCCAAGCAACTCGGTCGGGGTCTGCGTAAAGGTGAGCGTAGTTGCGACGGGCAATCACTACCGGAAAGATGAAAAAATAGTTTGAAAGGCACCAGACCACAGTGAGCGCCGCCAGCAGCACCTGAGTGGCACTTGCTAAGCCCGCGATCGAATACATGATG
The DNA here is from genome assembly GCA_031399305.1 of Leptolyngbya sp. SOY_34_metabat_272. Lineage (GTDB taxonomy): Bacteria > Cyanobacteriota > Cyanobacteriia > FACHB-261 > FACHB-261 > FACHB-261. The sequence continues at coordinate 25,751 of JANNOU010000020.1, read as the reverse complement.
ACCACCAGCAGGGTCAAAACTGCACCTTGGAGCAAAATCGCTGCCACCGGGGTGCGGGTACGCGGATCAACGTAGGCAAAGATTTTGGGAAGGTGCCTTTCAATCCCAGAGATAAACAGCAGCCGAGCGTAAGCATACTGGTAGATAACGATCTGCGCCAAGTTAGTCAAGGTGAAGATGAGGGCTGTGATCCCCACTAGCCAGGGGATGCCTGCATTCTGGTAAGTCAAAGAGAGGGCCAGATAGGGATCTGCTTCACCAGCCGGCGTGGTCAGCAAGATGCCGGAGGTGGTCATCCAATACAGCACCCCCAGCATTAGGGAGCCACCAAACACCATCCAGGGGGCAGACTCCTTGACAGACTTCATCTCAACACCCATGTTGAACGGTGTCTCGACGCCCAGCAGTAGCAAAACCGCCAGTGCGAAAATCGCGCCGTTTTTACTCAGATCTGGCACAAACTCAGTCCAAGAAGTCGGCAGCGGCGTCGCCGGACCGTTCACGATGGCGTAACCAACTCCCACCACAAAACAGAGAACGGCCAAAGCCATGAAGGGGTAGAACAGTTGATTGACAATCGTCTGAGCGGTTCTCAGACTGAAAAGTGCAACCCCCACACTAATCCAGATCACCAAAACCTGAAGTCCAACCTGCTGCCAGAGTTCGAACTTCAAGCCGAAAGCAGTCGCAAGAAATGAAACGATGATGAATGACCAAGTCGCAATCGCTCCGAACACCGGCATCCAGGAGAGCCAGCCCCCAAAAAAACCGGCCATCTTGCCCATTGTCTTACCGGCCCAGACATACACGCCACCCTCGTCTGGAAACAGATTGCCGAGTTCAAGAGCACACATCCCCGCCGGGATCAGGAAGACCACGTAGGCTAAGATCCAAATGCCAAGCGCCTGCCAGCCTGCATTCGCCATTTGGCCAGAGGCGTAGCTGCCGAAAATAATTGATACGTAAACAACAATCAGATCCATCCGCCCCAAGACACGGGGCAAAATGCGAGGCGGGATCAGCTCTGCAAGTGTCGCGCTGTCCCGTACAGGGGATTTGGCCATGCATTACCTCTGGGGCCGAGTGGTTTGGTAGATAAGGTTCTGGCGGTACACTAGCTTTCGGAATTCCCTGAGATCTGTATATTGAGGCACAGTATCCTCTCCGAGGAACCAGGCAGATTAGGTCCCGGTCAGTTGCTCAGCAATTAATGTATTGCTCAAGTTCCCAAGGGGTGATTGCAGCATTGTAGGCGTCCCACTCCTGGTACTTGAAATCCAGAAAAGTTGTCGCTCCCAACTCGCTCAGCGTGGACATTAATAATTGATCCGCTTCCAAACATTTCAATGCTTCCAGTAAGTTGTTGGGTAATAGCGGGAGGTCGGGGAATTCGGAGCCTCGAGTGAACATATTTTCGTCCAGCCGTTTGCCCGGTTGACGATGTTCTTGTATACCCTCAAGACCAGCCGCAAGAAGCCCAGCTTGAGCTAAATAGAGATTCGCGGCACCGTCCACGAGGCGACATTCAAAACGTCCTGCTTCTGGGATACGAATCATGTGTGTGCGATTGTTCCCTCCGTAAGAAAGATAGCGAGGGCTCCAGGTGCTGCCGGAGGTCGTGGTGGCTGCCCCTAAGCGCTTGTAAGAGGTGACCGTCGGGTTGCACAGAGCGGCGAGTCCCTGGCCATGCGCGAGCACACCGCCCAGGAATTCGTAGGCCACGCTCGAGAGGCCCAACTCATCATCTGCCGCAGCAAATGCATTGGCTCCATCCGTCCAGAGACTCATGTGAATATGAGCGCCATTGCCCGTCAAGTGGCTAAAGGGCTTGGGCATGAAGGTTGCGGTCAGCCCTCGCTGCTCTGCGAGCGTCTTGACCATGTACTTAAAGAACACGTGACGATCGGCAGTGGTCAGGGCATTGCTGTAGGTCCAGTTCAGCTCAAATTGTCCATTGGCGTCTTCATGGTCGCATTGATAAGGCTCCCAACCCAACTGCTCCATGTAGCGAACCAGCGTGGCGATGAGATCAAACTGCCGCATGAGGTTCATCTGATCGTAACAGGGGCGAACGGCTGTATCCCTAGGGTCAGCAATCTGATAGCCCTGATCAGCTTTTTTGAGTAGGCAAAACTCAGCCTCGACACCTGTTTTGTAGGTGTAGCCCAACTCTTCGCACTGCTGAAGCACCCGTTTGAAGATCACTCTAGGAGCTGCGACAAAAGGCTCTCCATCCAGATAGGCATCGCTGGCAAGCCAGCCCACATTGGTTTGCCAGGGCAGGACGATCAGTGAAGCAGGATCCGGAATCGCAGCGATGTCATGGGCATCTGGCCCCAATCCTAGATTGGAGGCGAATGGGGCAAAAAAAGCGCCCTCCGCTTCTACGGAGGCGATCTTGGCGGCGGGCACTAATTTGGCACGGGTTCCTCCGAGCAAATCGGTGTAGGAAACCAAGAAAAAGTCGAGCTTGAGTTCTGTAGCGAGTTCTGTGAGAGATTGGCCTTGAGTTAAACTGCTGACCACGATGGTCGCTCCAGGTACCGTTCGCCTCAGAGTAAATCAAACTTGGCTGCGATAGGGTTGTATCCAGAGCTACATGGCTTTCAACCTTTTTACTGCCCTGCAATGAAATCCGTTCCAGCTAGGGGCAGTTTCGCCATTGCCGAGGCTTCCAAGCTGAGAGCAACCAGATCTTCGCGCTCCAAATTGTGAACATTGGATTTACCGCAGGCTCGGGTCAAGCTTTGAACTTCCATGACCAAAGCTTGCAAATAGTTTGCTACGTGGATTGTGGCTTGCTCCACTGGCAAGCGTGCCATCAATTCGTCATCTTGAGTAGCAATGCCGACCGGGCACAATCCGGTGTGGCAGTGGTGACAATGATGTGGTTCGGTTCCCAGTTTGTGATAGTCCTCAAGATAGATCGGTTTGTTGCAGCCCATAGCGATTAGGCTGGCTGTCCCCAAGCTCACGGCGTCTGCGCCCAGTGCCAGAGCTTTGGCGACATCTGGGCCAGAGCGAATGCCCCCAGAGATCACCAATTGCACTTGACCGTAAACCCCTGCCTCTTGCAGCGCTTCAACTGCCTGGACCAAAGCCGGTAAGGTGGGAATCCCCACGTGTTCTTGAAAAATGCTCTGGGTGGCGGCGGTGCCCCCCTCCATGCCGTCCAGGACAATCACGTCCGCCCCCGCTTTCACGGCCAGTTTCACGTCATCTTTAACGCGAGTTGCGCCTAGTTTGACATAGATGGGAATCTGCCAATCGGTTGCTTCGCGCAGCTCTTCGATTTTGATTTTCAGATCGTCTGGCCCGATCCAATCTGGATGGCGTGAGGGAGAACGCTGATCGACCCCTTCGGGCAAGGTTCGCATTCCTGCGACGGCGGGGCTCACTTTTTGCCCCAAGAGTAAACCGCCGCCGCCCGGTTTTGCCCCTTGACCTACGACGATCTCAATCGCGTCTGCTTTTCGCAGATCGGTGGGGTTAAAACCGTAGCGCGAGGGTAAGCATTGGTAGACCAGTTTTGAAGAGGCTTCGCGCTCCTCTGGTAGCATACCGCCGTCCCCTGTGGTTGTGGAGGTTCCCAACAGGGTAGCCGCTCGCCCTAGGGCGATTTTGGCGTTACGAGATAGTGCGCCAAAGCTCATGCCAGCGATGGTAATGGGGATGTCTAGCTCGATTGGTCGCTTACAAGAACGCTTGCCCAAAATAGTTTTGGTTGCACAGGGTTCGCGGTCCCCTTCTAGGGGAACTCGGGTTAGGGAAGCGGTGAGAAACACCAGATCGTCGAACCGGGGCACTGAGCGAAAGGCCCCATAGCCGCGAATCAGATAGCGACCCAATTCTGCTCGTTCTTGGATGGCGTCAATGATCTCGGGTGTGAAGGTGTCGCTGGTTGTTAGTACGCGTTTTTCCATTGGGAAAATTTCTGGTTTTGAAGTGATGGAATTCTTGCGCACAAACGATTTTTTTGAAGTCGTAATCGCGAGCTTCTAGCCCCAGCGGCAGCAATTCCTGGTTCAGCAGCAGCCGATCCTCGTCTGTGATTAGCCCAAATTGTGCGTCGGCCCCCAGCGAGTGCACCCGCCCTGCCACGAAAATCTCGCCGTCGTAGATCGAATCGGCCAGTCCAGCGCCCGCGTTGCCACAGATAATCAATCGTCCCTGCTGCATCATAAAGGCACTACCGTAGCCGACATTGCCTGTCACGATCAGGGTTGCCCCCTTGAGGGAAATGCCAGCGCGAGGGCCTGCGTCGCCCAGAACGTAAATTTTGCCGCCATGCGCTGAGGCTGCGGCATTGGCAGAGGCATTGCCGCGAATCACCAGCTGTCCGGCCATCAGATTTTCACCGACCGACCAGCCGCAGCCTCCGGCCACTTCGATCTGAACGCCGTCGCCCAAACCGCCGCAGTAGTAGCCGACTGGCCCACAAAAATGAATCTCGATCGGGGTGCTGAGGCCCACGGCAAGATTGTGCCGTCCGGCGGGGTTCAAAACCTGGACTCGCTCGACGCCTGCGGCGGCCAAGGCTCTGAGCTGCTGATTGATTTCACGGGTGCTGAGACTGGCGCAGTCCAAGATGGCAGAGCGGGTGAGAGTTTGCTCATTATTCATACGCTGACGGCGCTCGGCTTCCGGAGCCGAGCGGGGGCAGCCGTCGAAACCGGCCAAAGGTTAATTTCGCCTGCATCCGGCTCGCGAATGGTGGCGCTGGGCTCAAAGCTGGGTAGATTCAGCAGGGCTCGGTACTCGGAGGCGATCGCGATGTAGCTGGGAGACTCGTAGATCACGGCGGGCTTGGCGGCCATGGGGTCGCGTACCAAGGCCAGCTGATCTTGGGTGGCGGCGAGAAAGGTGTAAGTGCCGTCGAGCTCGTGGCACAGTTTTTCTAAGGCCGTTGCCAGCGAGTGGCCCTGCAGCAATTGATAGCGCAGGCAATGGGCAATGACTTCGGAGTCGTTATCGGTTTCAAACCCGAAGCCCAGCCGTTCCAAGCGGGCGCGCAGCCGGTAGTAATTGGCGATCTGGCCGTTGTGCACAATCGCCAGATCTTCGGCGGCGCTGAAGGGGTGGGAGTGATAAGTATCGACCACGGATTCGGTGGCCATACGCGTGTGACCGATGCCGTGACTGCCCGCAAACGCTTGCAGCCCATAGGTCTGGACTAGCTCCTGCATCGCCCCTACGCTTTTGTAGATCTCTAGCTGCTGGCCGGTGCTCAGCAAATGCAGACCGGCAAAGCGTTGCTGCAGGTTCGCTTTCAGCTCGCTCAGGCTCACGACGTGTTGATGATCTAAGCGCAGGACCACGCGCTGTCCGTTGCCGATGGCTTCAAAGCTTGCGACCTGGGCCTGGTGGCTGAGCCAGTGCTGCACCTCCTGCCAAGCGACTGCTGTTTCAGCCATCAGGATCAATTTCACAGACCGCTCTGCGATCGGTTCTGAGTAGAGTGCCACGCCGCAGGAGTCGGGGCCTCGACTTTCTAGGGGTTGGACCAGCGCCAGCAGGTCTCTGCCGAGACGTGGATAGTGCTCTGGATCTCGGTACACAATGCCTGCAATGCCACACACAGCTAAATCCTCCCGTTGCCTTGAAATCGGACTGGTGATCTGCGCCAGGTGGGAACACAGTCTGAGGTTTTTATACCCGCCGTTATAGCAGAGGGCTCGCCAGGGTTATGGTATGTCTGATCATTGCTCCGTAGATTCTACGGGCTGATCGAGCTAAATCGGAAAATTTTATACCTTGACTGATCAGGCCGGTATCCTGCCCAGGTTGCTGCCATCGCTGGCACACTGACTAGAGTGAGATCGCTCAGCCCTCAGCCCTCAGCCCTCTGCCACCCAGCTTGCCAACGCCCATGACTCGCAGCTACGCATTTCCCGACGATTTTCACTGGGGGGCTGCCACTGCGGCCTATCAGATTGAGGGGGCCGCCGCTGAGGACGGACGCCTGCCCAGTGTCTGGGACCAGTTCAGCGCGGTGCCAGGCCGAGTGCTCAACGGCGACACTGGGGCCGTTGCCTGCGACCACTACCACCGCTACGCCGATGATGTGGAGCTGATGGCGGCGCTGGGCATCCGGCACTACCGCTTTAGTTTGGCTTGGCCACGCATTATCCCTGAGGGCCGGGGGGCGGTGAATGAGGTTGGGCTAGATTTCTACAAGCGCCTGCTGGACTGCCTACACGCGCACCAGATCACGCCTCATGCCACGCTGTTTCACTGGGATAGCCCCCAGGCGCTGGAGGAGCGCTATGGCTCTTGGCGTAGTCGCGAGATGGCTCAGGATTACGCTGATTATGTGACGGCTGTAGTCAGCCGTCTGGGCGATCGGTTGAGCCACTGGACGACGCTCAATGAGATCCCCTGTTTTACTCATCTGGGTTACAGCGCTGAGCGTGAGCCGCCCCACGCGCCGGGTACGCGGGTCAGTCACCCCAAGGAGGTTTGGCAGACTTCGCACCATGCGTTGCTGGCTCATGGCTTGGGGGTGCAGGCGATCCGGGCGGCTGCGCCTGGTCCCTGTTGGGTGTCGTTGGTGGATAATCTGGCGGTGACGGTACCGCTGCAGGAGTCTGCTGAGGATATTGAGGCGGCTAGGCGGGCCTTGCCAAGCTGTTGGTTCAATGGTGGCGTTGGTTTTCCGGCTTTGACTGGGGCGTACAGTCCGTTGTTGTTGGCGCAGTTGGGGGAGGGGGCCCCGGAGATTCGAGATGGCGATCTGGAGATTATTTACCAACCGCTGGATGGGCTGGGGCTGAATATTTACACGGGTAGCTATGTGCGGGCGGCGGATAATTCGCTGGGCTATGAGTTTTTGGATCTGCCGTTGGGTTATCCCCGAATGCATATGCCCTGGTTGCATATTGTGCCGGAGGCGCTTTATTGGGGGGTGCGCCATGTCAGCGAAACTTTGGGCTGTGGCGATCTGCCGGTTTGGATTACTGAGAATGGCTGTGCGGCTCAGGATCAGCTTAATGAGCAGCAGGAGGTGCTAGACAGTGACCGTATTTTCTATTTGCGGCAACATTTGAAGGCGGCGCAGCGGGCAGTTGCGGAGGGCTATCCGCTCAAGGGCTACTTTGTGTGGAGCTTGTTGGACAATTTTGAGTGGGCTTGGGGTTATGAGCGTCGCTTTGGCATTACTTATGTCGATTACTTGACGCAGCGCCGCATCCCTAAGGCCAGCTTTCATTGGTATGCGGAATGCATTCGTCAAAATCGTGTGGTTTGAGGGTGGGGGCTGCTTGAGAGCTGGCTTCTTATGTTTTGGGTGAGTTTTTGGACTTTGTTGGGAGGGTTTGAACTGAATGGCGGTGAGGGAGGGGGGAGTTGAGGTGTTGGAGAGAACCCGGAATGGGGGGCGTTTGCCCCCCAAACCCCCCACTGGGGGACGAAGCGCCTCCCCCAGGCCCCCTGCGCAAGGGGTCAGTGACACGCTTAGGGAGTGCCATTTGGCTCTGTGGCTCAAGCGAGAGTCTCTGAGCCTGGATTGGGAGGCTCTGAGGCTCTCGCTCGAAGCTCGATCACTCACCCGAGAGTCTCTAAGCCTGGACTGAGCGTTGTTGAACCTCATGCGAGAGTTTTTAAATCTGGACCGGGAGGCTTTGAGGCTCTCGCCTGAGGCTCAATCACTCACCCGAGAGTCTCTGAGCCTGGACTGAGCGCTGTTGAACCTCATGCGAGAGTCTTTAAACCTCACCCGAGAGCCCCCGAACCTCACCCGAGAGCCCCCGAACCTCGCCCAAGAGCCTTCGAACCGAATGTCCCTGACTTAAGCAATCAGCCACCCCTTGCGCAGGGGGTCTGGGGGAGGCGCTTCGTCCCCCAGTGGGGGGTTTGGGGGGCAAACGCCCCCCATTCCGGGTTCTCCTAGGGTGTCAGCTTGCGACTGCCACTGGCGCGAAACTCTTGCAGCCAGCGATCCAATTCCCGTGCTGCGATTTCCCGGCTGCCCAAGCCGAAGGCCAAGGCGACCGCCACCGCGACTGCCCCCAACAGCAGCCCGAAAGCCAGATTGACAATGTTGCTGGCAATCCCTAATTGCTGCAGCGCCATCGCTCCAATCAGGATCAAAATCGCCACGCGAACTGCTTGCGCCAGAAACTTGGCCTGCTGGCTGCGAGCACTCCAGACCACGGTGTAGGCCAGATTGGCCAGATAGAGGCCCAGCGCGAAGACAATCAGCGCCAGCACCAGCCGCCCAGCAAATTCGATGAACTGGGCGACCACATCAGTGAGCACCTCAAAGCCCAGCAATCTGGCCGCTTCCACCGCCGCAAACAATAGGATGCCAACCAGCACAACTGTACCGACCAGTTCTGAGGGGGTCCTGGCGGTCGAAACCGTTTGCACCGAGGGCAAGGGCTGCACCGAGGGCAACTGCGTTTCAGGCTGGATGAGGGTGGGTTGGCCTGCACCGGCAACGTCAACCGGGGAGGGTGGCGGCGGCAGATCATCGGCAGTGCTGCTAACTGCCTGATTGGCCGTGACCGCTCCTGCCGGACGGTCGGTGACCCCCAACCAGGCCAGGATGTGGTTAAACCCTAAGCCGGTCAAAATGCTGGTCACCAAGCCTGCTACCAAACGCCCGACGACGTAGGCAATTCCTAATACCAAAACCGCCGCAAAAATCTGAGGCACTGCCAATAAAATGGCGTTCAGCATATTGGTCGCAGGCTGAGAAATCGCCTCGATCTCCAGAGCTTGGAGCGCCGCGATTACCGTTGGGATCAGCACCAGCGCGTACACCACAATTCCCAATAATCCAGAGAGCGACTGTCCGCCCAACGGAGCCCCCAGCCCGACCGAATGCCCGACTCGATCCACGCCCACAGCGGCGGCCAGATTGGTCACAATGCCGCGCACAATCCGGGCCAACAGCCAGCCCACAACCAGGATGATCACCGCAGCCAGAATATTTGGTAGAGTGGCCAGGATGTCGTCGAGCAAATTCTGTACAGGAGCCAGCAGACCACTCAGCTCCAGGGTGCTCAGAACCGCAGGCAAAAACAGCAGAAACACAAACCAGTAGACCGCGTTTGCCAACGTGTCACTGATCGAAACCTGGTCAACTGTCGTGGCCGCCGATGACCCCACCGACCGCTCAACGGGAGGCGCAGCCGTCGTCGTCGGTGATGAGCCAGCAGGCGCTTGGCCCACGCCCGCCTGAACCCCCAAGCGCTCATCCAGATTGGTGATGCGCAGAGCACGCGAGACAATCAACTTCAACACAGTCGCCAGAATCCAGGCCAGCAACAGCAGAACTCCCGCCCCAATTAGCTTGGGCAGAAAGACAACGATCTGGTTGATGAGATTGGAGAGAGGGGTCGTGATAGCAGGCAAGTTGAGGACACTCAAACAGCCCACTATCACTAGCAGCATCACTAGATAAAATACTGCTGTAGATACCCACTTCTCGATCTCAATCGGTGGTTGCCCTGCTCGCTCACCCGCAACAAAGCTCGCCAACCGATTATCTAAGGCTGTGCGTTTGAGGATACCTCGTGTGACTGCCGCAAGGATCAGCGCCAGCAGGTATCCTACGATCAAGAGTAGGACAGCACCCAGAATACTAGGGACATAAGTGCCAATGTCCTGCCAAACCTGCTGCAGTGTTGACTGCACCTCTTCCATGATCAACCCCTGAGTTACTAGTTGTGGAGAATCTCTGTTGCTTCTTAATCTGTGGCCTTTTAAAGGCCGTAGCACCGAGGCATCGACACCTTACCAGATCTGATGTGACCAGACCTCTATCTCTCAGTAGAAAAGTAGGGCTGTCAGGATCTCCTGTGCTGAGCTTACCTGGACGATGTTCAAGCGTTGCCAAGGCTCTGGCTACAGCCAACTGCCAATCAGGATGAACGGTGCCCAGTAGCTGGGATGCGCGTATTCTCGGCTAGCAAGCAGTGCTTGCTGAGCCGCCCGGACCGCTTCGGCCTTGCTCAGGCTGGGGTCGCGCAGGTGCTGGTAGAACTCGTTCACAAATTTCACCGTGGCTTCGTCATCAATCAGCCAAAGCGAAGCCAGGGCGCTCTTGATTCCCGTCTGCACCGCAATGCCCGCCAAGCCCAGGATGGCGCGGTCATCGCCCACGCCGGTTTCGCAGGCAGTCAGCGTGAGCAGATCGATACCACTCGTCTCTCGCCCGACACTGCGCAGGGTCCGGTCAAGCTCATTGATCGTGAGCTTGCTATTTTGACCGGCCACCAAGAACGTGTCCTCCGGATCGCTGCTAAATTTGCCGTGCGTCGCGATGTGCAGAATCGGGTCTACCGAGCGCTTGAGTTCCTGCTGCAGTCGCTCCCGTGTGAACTCATTGTCCAACACCGGTCGGCTGCCGGGCAGCTGAGCCTCAACTTCCTCAATCTCCGTGCCTACGTTGGTCAGGGCCGAGAAGAGCTGGCCATCAATCACCGACTCCTGAGTGACGCCAAAGGCCAGCGCCCGCAACCCTTGACGGGTCGATTTTTGCATGTCCGTCAGGTTCAGGCTGAGCGTAGTTGCGATGGCATACTGTTGCACCAAAAACTGCTGCCCATCATGCAGCGCCGCCATCGGCACACTGCGAAAAATACCATCCTGGATGAAGACCAAGGTTTTGACCTGAGTTCGCGCCAAATCCGCAATAAACGGACGGATCAGCCAGTCGTACACCTTCTGTGCTTGCCGAGGGTCGTAGCTCACCAGACTAGTGCGAGTTTGCAAGCCTCGCCGCAAGCGGATGATCTCCTGTCGCAGCTGGGCGTTGTCTACATTGAGCCAGATGGACTTCTGTTCCCCGCCGGGCAAGCGCACCACAATTGCTGTCCGCTCACCCAGAACAATCGTATTAAACACCGCCGTTGCTGGACCGAGATTGATTTGCTCCAGCTTGCCTTCGTTGATGCCGGTCAGCACGCAATCGTCACCGAAATAATTTTGCAGCTCAGCTAGCCGCAGTGAATCCATCGTGTTGAGCACCGAATTCAAATTCTGCTTGAGCGTTTCTGGCTCAGCAGACGAGCGGATGGTTTGCGCAAGTTTCAGCTCAGCCAACTCGCGATACACTGGCTCAACCGTGTCGCGAAAATCAAACTGCAAATCGCGATTGGCTCCCAAAATATCGCCGCGCACCCCGGCCAGGCTAGCCACCGCCTGTTCGTAGGCCGTAATCGCGTCTGGGATTTTGTTTTGCTTGCGGAAGATGCGCCCCGCCTGCCACTGCCAGAGATATAGACTGTCCCTGGCGATCAGATCCTGGTTGGCGGCCCACTGAGCCTGTTGCGTCAAATTGAGCGCCTGATTATAGTCCTCCCGGCACTCATAGAGATGGCCCAATTCGCCCAACGCAAAGGATTCAGAACGGCGATCCTGAAGGCGCTGAGCCACAGTAATCGCCTGGTTGAGCAGGGCCGCCGCTTGGGGCTGCACCTCCGGCGCTAGACAGCGAGTGCCAGAAAAGCTTTCATTGAGGGGCGTCACCGGCTGCAAAAAGCGAGCCAGACTGATCGCCGCGTAGACTTTGGTCTGGGAATCGGGCAGACGCTTGAGCAGTTGCGGCGCTTGCTTGAGTGCCTGTCGGAGCGGTTCTGCCGTCAAGGTCGAAGGCTTAGTGCGGGAGTAAATCGGAATTAAATTGAGCAGTGCCCCCAATTCGCTCTGGGTCTGGTTCTGTGCCCGAGCCAGCCGCAGACTGTTCTGGAAATTGAGCCGCGCTTCGCTGTCGCGCCCCTGCGCTTCTGTCTGAAAGCGCTCGGCCTCTGGACCGTCACCCCGCTGCCTAGCGGAATTGCTGCGTCGATAGGCAACTTTGGCGAGGCTGAGGTAAGCATTGCCCAGGCTGTTGAGCGCTGAGGCACGATAGTCCTGGCTACCAATTTGGTCTGCAACCGCCAGACTCGCTTGTAAGTAGTCAATCGCGGGCAGGTACTCGGCGCTGAGACGGTAGGCATTGCCCAGGCTGCCTAGCGCGGCAGCCTGACCCAGCCGATCCTGCTGCTCGCGGGCGATTTGCAAGGCACTGCCCCGGTTGCAGGTCTGCTCGGCGCGGCTATGCCTGCCGCACAGTAGCTCAATTGCCTGCCGGTGTTGTCCCAAGCGGCTCTGGGCTTGCGCTTGCTCCGTCAGCAGGCGGCCCACCGCTTGCCCGTGACCTGCCTGCCGGTAGTAGGCGATCACCGCTTCCCAGTAGGGAATCGCCTGCTCGAATTGCCCCAACTTCTGGTAGGCCCGCGCCAGGTTTTCGCGGATCACCGCCGCATTGGCCGGATCAGCCGCGGTCTGTTCCAGCGCCAGCGCCGCCTGCCAAACCTCAATTGCCCCGCGAAAATCTCCGGTCTGGTAGTGACTCACCCCCCGTTGCACTAGCTGAGCGGCATTCGGCGCTTGAGCGGTCGCCACAGCTCCCCACTGCGCTTGCCACTGGCTAGGAGGCAGTGGCCCCCACCACAGACAGAGACTAAAACTGCACAGAAATAAAATACCTGCAAGGCGACGGCGGAACCTGGATCGGCAGTGTTGGCTTGGCACGGCGGGGCTCCAGTGGTAGAGTAAGCGCGAACTTGCCTGTCTAGGTTACGTAAGAACAGCGCGATGTGATTTTGGCTACGGCTCCTGACACCTTGCGCAATGCATCTCATGACTACTGAAATGACTTCAATATTGAGTTTGAACTGCACATTGAGATATATCCTACTACTTGAGCTGGCGATTATCATCTAGCAGATCACCTCAATTGGGTCGGGGAGGCACAGCTTGTGATTATCAGGATCCTGCTTGATTGGCCTTGGCAATTCGGTCTGGCGAGTTCGCTAGCCATGGTTAGCGCGTTTGCTTTTCCTGGGGGGCATGCTGTTGCTCAGATTAGGCCTGAACCAGATAGCAGCTTAGGCACTCAGGTGGTGCCGCTCGATGACTTAACCGATCAAATTCGAGAGGGAACCCTGCGCGGCAACAGCCTCTTTCACAGCTTTATTCGGTTCGATGTGGGGGAGGGGCGCAGTGTCTACTTTGATGCGCAGGGAGCGTCTAATATTCTGAGCCGGGTGACCGGCAATGATCCGTCTAGGATTTTTGGAAGATTAGGCGTTGGGGCTCCCGGCGCTCCCGGGAATACCAATCTGTATCTGATGAATCCTAATGGTATTATTTTTGGGCCGGGTGCCAGCCTAGATCTAGCTGGTTCATTCATCGCGACCACTGCCGATCGCATCCGATTTGCTAGCCAGGAATTTAGCAGCAACATCAGTGACTCCCTGCCTTCTGAACCCCTGCTGAATGTGAATCCCTCTGCCTTGGTATTCAGTCGTGTGCTGACCCAACCTATCACTGTTCAGGGATCACTTTTGTCGGTCGGGCCACGCCAGAACTTGGGCTTGTTTGGTGGCAATGTGAGCGTAGATGGGAGCAGCTTGTCTGCTGGTGGCGGGCTGGTGGCTTTGGGAGGTTTGGCTGGTTCTGGAATGATCACGTTGCTTCCCACCCTGAGCTTTAGCGACAGCCCACGTGCAGATGTGTTGCTCAGCAATGGTGCTGAGATCAATGTGATTGCTGGTGACGGTGGCGAAATCGATATCCTTGCCCGAAATATAGACCTCACGAGCGGCAGTTCGATCTTGGCGGGGATCGGGCGCGGCCTGGGATCCAATGAAAGTAAAGCTGGCAACATCTTGCTCGATGCCACTGACACCGTCACCCTCTCAGGCAGTCGAATTTCTAGTGACATCTTCCCGGGTGCAACCGGATTTCTGGATGAAGATATTTTAACCAGTGTCGTCAACCTCGACCTTTTATTTGGTTCGATTCTGATTTTTGCCAGGTCGCTGTCGATGACTGATGCTGCGGTGATCAGTGCCAGTAATTTTGGGATCGGTAGTACTGGACTCGTTTATATTGGAGCCACTGATCAGATTTCACTGGCAAGTGGCAGTCGTATTTTTAGTACCATTGGCGGTTTTGATGTTGATGGTAGCTTGGTCACAGCTAGAGGGTTTGGGGGTGCAATTCTCATTGAAGCTGGATCTCTTTCTTTGACTGGTAACTCTGGGTTGAGCACGATCTTGGCACCTAGCAGTGCTGGGTTTGCAGGCGGAATTTTGCTGGACTTGAAAGGTAATCTGAGAGCTGAGGACAGCACGATTGCTGCTTTTTCCTCAGGTGATGTGCTCGGCGGCGGCGGTCCAATTTTGATCACTGCCCAGAGTATTCGCTTGGTGGGCGATAGTGACATTTTGACCTTCGATATCACCTCAGGTATCGCGATTGGTGGCGGTAATGTGACCCTAACGGCAGAGTCGATTATTGGCCTTGACGACAGCGATATTCTGGCTTTCGCACCCGATGGGCAGGGGGGCACCATCACAATCAACACCCCGGTCTTCTTTGGCTTCCGCTACAGCCCGACCCCTCCTGGTTCCAGTCTGGCAACGTTGTTAAGCCTGGACGGTAATGACCGGGCAGACGTCAACGCCAGCGGCTTGACGCAAGGGGTTGTCTCTCTGCCCGAGCAGTTCGTGCCGACGGAGCTGCCCGACGTCCCGGTGGATACTGACAGCCTGCTCGCCAACTCCTGCATCGCCCGCAGCAAACCCTTAGAAGGTAGCTTCACGGTGACTGGCTCCGGCGGGTTGCCTGACCGTCCTGGCGATACCGTCGAGTCGCCCTACGAGACCGGCGAGGTGCGCCCGCTGCCGAGCGAGCAGAAACCCAGCCCGTCTGGCCCAGGTTCAGATGCCGTGCCTGGCCGTCCCTGGCAAATCGGCGACCCAATTGTGGAACCGCAGGGCGTCTACCGCCTCTCCGATGGACGGCTGGTGTTGAGCACCGGTTGCTCCTAGTGATGCTGGTTTTTCTGGAAGCATGATCAGTTCGGAGGTTGCAATGTGCAGTTGCTTTGGTCCTACGTGGGGGCTCTTTTGGGGAGCCAGTTTGGTGGTCTTCTATAGCCTGACTCACTCTGCCACGGCGCAGTCGCCTCTCCCTGGCGTTCCCCCCAGTGCGCCGGGGACCGTCGAACAGACGATTCCAGGACCCAACCAGCCCTCGCCGCCTCCGGAACCCCTGCCGCCAGAGCCAGCGCCGAGCCTGCAGATACCCCCGCCCCTGCCGTCGCCAGTTCCCGTGGTGCCCGCTGGTGAGCGGTTTCTGATCCGGCGGATTGTGGTTCTGGGCAGTACGGTGTTGCAGGACGAGATTACGGCGCTGACCCGGCCTCTGGAAAACCAGGCGGTGACCTTTGCTCAACTGATCCAGCTGCGCGCCGCGATTACCCAGCTCTACGTCGAGCGAGGCTATGTGACCTCCGGCGCGTTTTTGCTGAGCAACCAAAATCTCAGCGATGGCGTGGTGCAAATCCAGGTGGTCGAAGGGGAGCTAGAGCGGGTTGACATCAGCGGCCTGACGCACTTGCAGGAAGGTTATATACGCTCACGCATCGGGCTGGCGGCCACCCGGCCTCTCAGTCGGCAGCGTCTTGAGGAGGGATTGCGGCTGTTGCAGCTCGACCCGGTGATCGCGCAGGTCAATGCGGAGCTGACGGTGGGCAGCACGCCCGGTCGCAGTATTTTGCGGATGGTCATCCGCGAGACTCCGCCATTTCATGCCCAGTTCTTGGTCGAAAATCGCCAGTCGCCCAGTGTGGGCTCGCTGAGCGCGGGTGTGTTGTTAAACCACGATAATCTGTTCGGCTTTGGCGACCGTCTCAGCGCGGCCTACGAGCTAACCGAAGGGCTGGATTCTTATGACCTTAGCTACACCGTGCCTGTGAATCCGCGTGATGGGACGGTCAGCCTGCGGTACAGCAACAGCGATAGCGATGTGGTAGAAGCGCCGTTTCAGCGGCTGGGAATTCGCAGTGAGACGCGTACCCTGTCGCTGGGCTTGCGCCAGCCGTTGCTGAAGACGCCGGAGCGCGAATTTGCCCTGAGCCTGGCGTTGGATCTGCGGCGCAGCCAGACATTTTTGCTGGATCAGCCGTTTCCGTTCACTGAGGGGCCGGACGACGAGGGGATCTCCAAGGTCACGGTGCTGCGCTTTTCGCAGGACTGGCTGGACCGGCGAGCCACGCGGGTGCTGGCGGCGCGTTCGCAATTTAGCCTCGGTCTAGATGCGCTGGATGCAACGAACAACCGTGATGGTGCACCGGATGGACAGTTTTTCGCCTGGTTGGGTCAGTTTCAGTGGGTGCAGCAGTTGCCGCTGCGCGCGATTTTGTTGGCCCGGATCAATGCCCAATTGACGCCGAATTCGCTGCTTTCGCTGGAGCGGCTCAGCTTGGGCGGTGTGGACACGGTGCGAGGTTATCGGCAAAACCAATTGGTGTCTGATAACGGCATTCTGGGTTCGCTGGAGGTCCGTTTTCCGCTCACGCGTGACCCGCGGATTTTGCAAGTTTCGCCATTCGTGGAGTTCGGCAAAGCCTGGAATAATCAGCGTCTTGATCCGGACCCCTCGCTGATTGCCAGTGTGGGTCTGAGCCTGCGCTGGCTGATTACCAATGGTCTCTCGGTGCAACTAGACTATGGCGCTCCGCTGATCAGCATTGATAATCGGGGAGACTCGCTGCAAGACAAAGGGTTTTATTTCTCGATTCGCTATCAGCCGTTTTGAATTTTGCTTCCCTCCCTCGCACACCAGTCTCAGAATCTTGTGCATGGCTCTCTGAATCTCTCTGGAGACCCTCCAAGACTCGCCCACGAGGTTCCAAGACTCTCGCGAGAGATTCAGAACCTCCTGCACGAGGGTTCTGATCCCGTTTCACCTTGAACAGGTGACAGATTGAAAAGCTCACCTCAAGTTGAGACTTTGTGCAAACTGTAAGCCAAAAATCTCCCGGCCTCTTCTCCCAAATTCGGGAGAAGAGGCCGGGAGATGAAGACCTCTGTCACTCGTTCATATTCTTGTAGGTCGCCACCGCCGAAGGTGAAATCCGGTTGAGATAGCGGAAAATCCAATACTTGAACATGGCGTCTAAAATCACCGGAAATGTAGCGATAAACAGATAAATAAAGTCTCGATTTTCTGGCAGTCCAAAATGCCGTAATATCCCTTCCATCAATACCTCCCAGCCATGGGTAGAGTGGAAACCAACGAACACGTCCGTGAACAAAATAATCAAAAATGCTTTGGCACTGTCGCTCAGCCCATAAGCCATTTCATCGATAAAAGATTTCAGAACCTCAATTTCTCGTCGTCCAGTAACAATCAGGACACTGAAAGCCACGAGTGATAAGAGATCCGCAAAAACATTTTTAATCGCGCTATTCACTTCTCCCGTATATTTCTTGGCGAGGTCAGCTGCTTCCTTTTGGATCAGAGCCTCTATTTCTTCTTGCGAAATCTGGGGAGCTGCGCCGATTAGCTGCTCAAATTTTATTCGATGCTCAAATCTCTCCAATTCTTCTAGGGCTTCTTCCTCCAGATCGGGATTGAACGATAGAGACGGCTGCTCTTTGCCTTTAGCGTAGTCTACAATCGGGCCGATCACAAAATTCTTCGAGAGCTGTTGGGTCAGCAAGGGCAAAATGAGCAGCATTGCCAGAAACCGCAAAGCGATGACCGTTCTGGCCTTCGACTGACGAAAATCTCTCAGCACTTCCTCTTCTGATCGGGGATCCAGCTCACGTCGGAACCGATTGGCAGTCCTGAAGATGGAGCGGGGTATAAAACTAGTCGTGTCGAAAGCTGACTCAATTGAAACGATTGAACTGTCCGCAGACGCGGGGGGGCGGCTTTCAACATCTATCTCAGTGATCTGGGCGAGGTTGGCCTTCCTGGTGAGAGGCGCTGTAACCGCTTCCTCAGCTCTATAGCGAGCCAGAAGGCTATCGATAAATCGTAGTTTTTCTAAAATTTCTAGTTCTTCAGCCCGACCTGCTTCGGCATCTCTCGCCACTCGGGCTTTGAGCTTTTGGCCTGTTGTCGCGATCAAGGTGTTGCTGGCTCGAAACTCTATGACTCTGAGCTTGGCGAGCCGTAGGTATTTGCTCAGTTCCGCCTGAAAATAGGCTGAGACATTGTCGGCCTGGCCTGATCGGCGGGTGATTTTGTCTCCTTCAAAGTGTTCATCTTCGATTTTTTTAATCAGCTGTGCCGCGTTGTAGGCTTGCTCCAACGCTCTGTCAGGGGTGTTGATCAACCACTGGTTGATAGTACGGAGATATTTCTCGATTCTTGTGAACATCCTCATACAGAGATTGGGAGCAAGGCCTATGAAAACAACCGGAATCTTTCAACACTTCGGGTTTTGTCTACACCGGGGACCTGCCGCTATTCATGAAAATGAGCCTCCAATCTGTCGGGGATTGACAGCATCCAGCTTGTGCGTGACTGAGGGGACAGCATACGACTGCATTGCTCTATTTCGGCTTCTTGCGAGGGGGGCGCTCATTGAGGTCCTGAACTGTCCTGGCTCTGGCTGGGTCATTGATTGTCCCTCAGTCTATCGCGCCTGACTGGGCTGTCGTTTCGCCAAATTCTGAAGGTCGCGGCATTGACAACGGGCAGTAGACAGGAATGATCACGCTCAGGCGAGCGATGGGCTTTGACCCAGCGGCTTTTGACGGGCGGAGGCTGTCCTCCAGCTTAGTGGGCTTGTCCCGTCAGTTCCGGAGAATCCTCAGATTTTGCCAAGATTTCAAGCACCTTTGTGGGGACTCAGCCCGCAGGATTTGTGGGATCTAGCGGTCTGGACGTGGCTGGACGTCTGCCAAACCCGCCCTTAAGACTCTCAGATAATTTGTGTGGGGTCGGTGCCCTACTGCTCTTAGACCTCTACCCCGCTCCTAGTCCAGGCAGTCGTCCTTTAGACGTAATGACCTCAAGGGGGGAGTTGTCTCCTGCGACAGATTCGCCAAAGCGTTCCAGCCCGGTAATCTCAGGTTAGCAGTTCAGCTGGTAGAGCATTAATCAATGGGTATTCTTTCTTGGATTATAGTTGGCGTGCTGGCAGGCGCTATCGCGAAGGCGATCTATCCTGGCCACCAGGGTGGCGGCATTCTGGCAACAATGGCACTGGGCATTGTCGGTGCATTGGTTGGTGGCTTCCTGGGTAGCAATCTGCTGGGAATAGCTTTCACTGGTTTCTCGATTCAGGGTTTGCTGGTTGCTGTGGCCGGAGCCTGCATCGTGATCTTTCTGTATCAGCTTTTGGTTAGCCGCAGGACTGTCTGAGGCTTGCATTAGCGATTTAGGTTGAGGTTGATCGAGGCTGGACAGCGCCTGCTGTCCAGCTTTCACTTATTTTATTTGTTTTTGGTGCCAGAGCTAGTGGCTGTTCTAACTGTTAATTGGGATTGAGGAGCTATTTCAGTGAGTTCAGATTGTCTCTTCAGATAGATTCACTAACTAGGCTGAGTTGATAAAGTCATGGTGTTGGATGGATGCTTGATTGAGCAGAGGGGAAGCTAGGTTATGGGTATTCTTGCTTGGGTTGTAGTTGGTCTGTTGGCTGGTGCCATCGCTAAGGCGATTTTTCCAGGACCACAAGGTGGTGGTATCCTCGCCACAATGGCATTAGGCATTGTGGGCGCTTTGGTCGGTGGTTTCCTGGGTAGCACTTTGCTTGGCATAGGGTTCACGGGGCTGACGCTTCAGGGCATTCTGGTAGCTGTTGCCGGGGCTTGTGTTGTGATCTTCCTGTGGGGCTTGCTGGCTGGGCGAACTGTCTAAGCCTAGAGGTTATTTTCTCAGACCAAGGGCCTAAGCTTAGAGGCAAGCTTAGGCCCTTGGTCTTGCTCTGAGGGATTGGGGA
This sequence comes from Leptolyngbya sp. SOY_34_metabat_272, assembly GCA_031399305.1. Classification (GTDB taxonomy): domain Bacteria; phylum Cyanobacteriota; class Cyanobacteriia; order FACHB-261; family FACHB-261; genus FACHB-261. Next base: position 6,010 of record JANNOU010000020.1, on the reverse strand, counting down.
CTGGTGCGTCGTGCCCCGATAAGGGTTGCAGGACAAGGGTTGCAGGAATCAGCTGAATGGGCATCAATCCGGCAAGAGGTCCTGAAGCCCGCCCACGAGGTTCCGAGACTCGCGAGCCAAGCTTAGAGCCTCGCGAACGAGGTTCTGGAATTCATGTGAGAGATTCCGAGCCTCGCGAGCGAGGTTATGAGACTTGTGCGAGAGCTTCTAAGACTTGCTCGCGAGGTTCGCAAACTCACCGACGGGGGTCTGAGCCTCTCGCAAGCGGTTCCGAGCCTCGTGGCTGAGGTAGAAAGGCTCGGTCAGACGGGGATCTGCCTGCCCAGCGCTCGAGGCTGCCACAAGCTCGGGCCTGAGCCCCGCCAAGTTGCTCTGGCCGCGGGGACTAGAGCCCAGCATTGATAATGGAGGAGTCTGTCGATCCCTTCCCGCCCCCGCTGCCCCCGTGACCGCTGAACCCCAAACGCTGAACCTGCTCAAAGACCCCGAGCGCCTAGAAAGTCGCCTTAAGGAAATCCCCCCCGAGTCGGGGGTTTACCTGATGCGCGACCTCAGCGACCAAATCCTCTACATCGGCAAGTCCAAGCGTCTGCGCTCGCGGGTGCGCTCCTACTTCCGCAATGCCCGTGACCTGTCGCCGCGCATCGCCATGATGGTCAAGCTGGTGGCGGAGATCGAGTTTATCGTCACCGACAGCGAGGCCGAAGCCCTGGCGCTCGAAGCCAACCTGATCAAGCAGCACCAGCCCTACTACAACGTGCTGCTCAAGGACGACAAGAAATATCCCTACCTCTGCATCACCTGGTCCGAGCGCTACCCGCGCATCTTTATCACCCGCCGCCGCAACCTGGGCAGCCCCAAAGACCGCTACTACGGCCCCTATGTAGACGTACGTGCCCTGCGCGGCACCCTCAACCTGGTCAAGCGCATCTTTCCGCTGCGCCAGCGCCCCCGCCCCCTGTTCACCGACCGGCCCTGCCTCAACTATGATTTGGGCCGCTGTCCGGGCGTCTGTCAGCAGCTAGTCAGCCCCGAAGACTACCACCAGATCATGCAGCGAGTGGCGATGATCTTCCAGGGCCGCAGCAGCGAGCTGATCGAGACGCTCAGCGAGCAAATGCAGCAGGCCGCCGAACGCCTCAATTTTGAGCAGGCTGCCCGGCTGCGTGACCAGATCCGTGGCCTAGAGCAGCTGGGCACCGACCAGAAAGTGGCCCTGCCCGACGACACGGTCTCGCGCGACGCCATCGCCCTAGCCGCCGACGATCAGCACGCCTGTATCCAGCTGTTTCAGATCCGCGCTGGTCGCCTGGTGGGGCGGCTGGGCTTCATCGCCGACGCCCAGGGCGCAGAGCCCGGCATGATTCTGCAGCGCGCCCTCGAAGAGCACTACCGCAGCGTCGAGCCTGTCGAGATCCCCGCCGAGATCCTGGTACAACACGAGCTGCCCGAAGCCGATATCCTGGCCGACTACCTGTCGCAACAGCGGGGGCGCAAAGTGGCGATCCTCACGCCGCAGCGCCAGAGCAAAGCCGAGCTGATCGAGATGGTCGAGCGCAACGCCACCTACGAACTGGCCCGCACCCGCCGCTTTGCCGACCGTAACGCCGCCGCTATGCAGGCCCTAGCTGAACTGCTGGACTTGCCGGATCTGCCCCACCGCATCGAGGGCTACGACATCTCCCACGTCCAGGGCTCCGATGCCGTGGCCTCGCAGGTGGTGTTCCTCGACGGCCTGCCTGCCAAGCAGCACTACCGCCACTACAAAATCAAAAACCCGACGGTCACCAGCGGTCACTCCGACGACTTCGCCAGCCTGGCCGAGATCATCGGTCGTCGCTTCCGCCGCTACGCCGAAGACCCCAGCAAAGAGCGCGTCGGCAATCCGGACTGGCCGGACCTGGTGATGATCGACGGCGGCAAGGGCCAGCTCTCCGCAGTGGTCGCCGTGTTGCAGGAGCTGGACCTGCTACAGGACGTGAACGTGGTCAGCCTCGCCAAGCAGCGCGAAGAAATCTTTTTGCCGGGCGAGTCGCAGCCGGTCGATGCCGACGCCGATCACCCCGGCGTGCAGCTGCTGCGTCGCCTGCGCGACGAGGCGCACCGCTTTGCTGTCAGCTTCCACCGGCAGCAGCGCACCGCTCGCATGCGCCGCTCGCGTCTCGATGACATCCCTGGTCTGGGTCACCAGCGCCAGAAACAGCTGCTTGCCAGCTTCCGCTCTGTGGACTACCTGCGCGAGGCTAGTGCCGAGCAGATCGCGGCGGTGCCCGGCATTGGTCCCAAGTTGGCTCAGCAGATCTACGAGTACTTTCACCCCTGAATCCCCGCCGCTATCCACACGAGGGAACGCTTAAAAATTGGTTTGAGAAACGCCTTCTAGGCGCAATTTGTTTTGGATCAATCAGCCTTAGGTAAGATGCGCTGGCGCTCAAACTTGCTATGTTAAGGCTCGGTTTTCGAGTATGAAAACTAAGATTGCTTTTTGTATCAAAATTGACTATGACCCGGCGCAATCATTGCGTAGCCTTGGCGGAAGTCGCGGTTTGACCGCAGTTCTGTGGCCTGAGCCTCTGGCTCGACCTAGCCGCTGCAGTTTCAATCTTCAAGCTGGGGATCGTAGAGCTGACGAGCGATCCCCCTAAAACTTCCATTGCCATTCTGGGAAGGGAGGGACATAATAGAAACCACTGGTGAGTAGAAGTACTGCCTATGGTATTTCGAGCTGAACCGTGATCTTTGATACCGATTGTCTCAAAACGTTGAACTCTCTAATCATGAAATCTTTTTCCCCACTAGCCGCTTCCATTTCACTGTTTGAAAATAACGAAATTTTGAACATGCGCACTTTTCAGACGGTTCGTTGCCCCAACTGCGGTAGTTTTGCTGAGCGCGATCATCTCGCTGCCGATCAGCACGTTCGGACCCAATGCCCAACCTGTGACTACCTGATGGTGACCTGCTCGCGCACGGGCCGAGTGGTCGAAGCCTACGCGCCGGGGATTGCCTTCCACCGTTAGTTAGGATTTTGCAATTGTCATACTGGTGGTTCTAGCCTCAAAGCAGGAAACCTTGCCGGGGAGGAACAAGATGACCTCTGCAGACGACCATCAAACACGTCTCAAGATCGGCCAAATCGCTCGCCAGAGCGGCCTTTCAGTGAAGACCATCCGCTACTACGAAGACTTGGGCTTGCTAGCTCCGACTGTGGACCGCACCGAGTCGGGCTACCGCATGTTTGCGCCAGAGGTGTTGGTGCGACTGTCGTTTATCAAGCGTGCGCAGAGACTGGGGTTGAGCCTGGAGGAGATCGAACAGATCCTCCAGGTTTATGACCACGGCGATCTCCCCTGCCAGGAGGTCAAGCAGCATCTGGAGACCAAGATCCTGGAGGTTGAGCACCGCATCCAGGAGTTGCAGGCTCTGCAACAGGAGCTGCGCCATCTACTGGGCGGCTGGCAAGATCGGCCGCCGAGCGAGGCCGCCGCCCAAACTATCTGTCCCAATCTCCAGGCGCTTGGCGAGCAGCGGCTGGCTGTCAGCCTGTCTGGGAGCTAGCGCCTTACCCGACTCTAGAGAAACTCTCTCGGGTCGGTGATGTGACCGGTGAGCGCTGAGGCTGCCACGGTATAGGGGGACGCGAGGTAGACCTGTGCCTGTCTGTTGCCCATGCGGCCTGGGAAGTTGCGGTTGGTCGTGGAGATACAGACCTCGGGCTCGTTGAGACGACCGAAGGTGTCGCGAGGGCCGCCCAGACAAGCCGCACAGGACGGAGCCGCAGGCTCAATACACCCGGCTGCGAGGAAAATCTCCGACAAGGTCTGGCCGTCGAGCTTGAGACTGAACAGATCTTCGTAGACTTTGCGCGTGGCGGGGACCAAATAGGTGGGCACCTGGACGCGCTTGCCCTTGAGGATCTGCGCGGCGTTGACAAAGTCGGTGGTCTTGCCGCCCGTACAGGAGCCGATGTAAGCGCGGTCAATCTTCACGTCGGCACACTCGCGCGCCAGGGCGCGCTTGTCCGGCGAGTGGGGCTTGGCCACGACCGGCTCCAGAGCTGAAGCGGGGTAGCGGCGATCGCTGTAGAAGCTGGCGTTGGCGTCGGTGTAGACCGGCTCAAAGGGTTGGGACGTCCGAGCGCGCACGTAGTCAAACGTGGTCTGGTCTGGGGCGATCACGCCGTTCTTGCCCCCGGCTTCGATCACCATGTTGCACAGGGTCATGCGCTCTTCCATAGTCAAGCGCTCGATCGCTTCGCCTGCAAACTCCATCGCCCGGTAGGTTGCCCCAGAGACACTGATGTCGCCGATGATCCAGAGGATCAGGTCCTTGCCCAGTACGTAGGGCGGCAGCTCGCCGTCGAAGACAAAGCGCATGGTGGCGGGCACCTTCACCAGCAGCTTGCCCGTGCCCATGATGAAGCCCGCGTCGGTGTTGCCGATGCCGGTGGCGAACTGGCCGAAGGCTCCGGCGTTGCAGGTGTGTGAGTCGGTGCCGAATAGGACCTCTCCCGGACGGCAGTGGCCTTCCTGGGCCAGAGCGACGTGGCAGACGCCCTTGTAGTCAGGATTGGCCTTGAAATTGGCGCGGTCGGTGATGTCGTAGAAGTACTTGATCTGCTGCTCGTGGGCGAACTCGCGCAGGATATCCACGTTGCGGTTGGCCCGCTGGTCGGCGGTGAAAATGTAGTGGTCGGGGATCAAGACAATCTTGTCTTTGTCCCAGACGCGGGCGTCTTCACCGAACTCGCGCTTGAACACACCGATTGTGCCGGGGCCACAGACATCATGGGTCATGAGCAGATCGACCTGAACCCAGATGTTCTCGCCGGGCGTAACGGTGTCCCGGTGAGCCGCGCGAGCCAAGACTTTTTCGGTGAGTGTCATCCCCATAGCGCAGTCCTTCTCCAGAGCAGCGAGTACGTTTGCCTGTCCGAACCCTATCCTAAACCCAGGGCTGTTTGGTTCTAGGGGGCAGACCCAAGCCCAAGGCTCGGAGCATTGAGCGGCGAGCTCGAAAAGCCGAGTCCAAGGCTCGGGTCATTGAGCGGCGAGCCCGTAAGGCCGAGCCCAGAACTCGGAGGTTGGAGCAATTGGCTCGGGAGCAGGGGCTGCCAGCGCCAAAGGCGAAGCTCGGGGCTCGAACTTCGCAGCAGAAAGCTGAAAGGCTGGAGCTAGGCAGTCGAAAGCTGAAGCTAGGAAGGCGAGTGACGCGCGGTCAGGGCTATTCCATGCCGAGAGCTACTGGGGGGTTTGCAGGCTCACTCGTGAAATTTGTCGACTCACTTCAACCGGGCGCATAGACCCCGACAGGAACTCGCTAGAGTTGAGATGTCGAAGACAACTGCTTACGTATCCCTGTCACAGGGACTTTGGCATATGGAGCCGCTGATCGGAACTATTGTGGCTGCTGCTCTGCTCTTGGGCCTCGCCAAGGGCGTCAATATCGACCGAGAGTACGAACGGGGCGTGATCTTTCGCCTGGGCCGGATCCAAAAGGTTAGAGGGCCGGGGTTCTATTGGACGATTCCTCTTATGGACCAGAAGGTCCAGATCGATATCCGCACCAACACCGTCGATATCGCCTCGCAAGAAACCGTCACCGCCGACAGCGTCACGATTAAAGTGAACGCCGTGCTCTACTACCGCATCCTAGACCCAGTCAAGGCGATCAACGCCGTGAGCGACTACCGCATGGCGGTCTATCAAGTCGCTCTGACCACCTTGCGCAATGTGGTCGGTCAGAACGCGCTGGACGACGTGCTGCAAAACCGCGACAAGATCAACGACCGCGTGCAGGAGATCGTAGACGAACTCACTGCGCCTTGGGGCATCGTGATCGAGATGGTGGAGATGAAAGACGTCGAGATCCCAATCGGCATGCAGCGGGCCATGGCCAAAGAAGCCGAAGCCACGCGCGAGAAACGGGCACGCCTGATCAAAGCCGAAGCCGAACAGGAATCGTCGATCAAACTGGCCGAAGCCTCGCGCGAGATCGTGAAAAACCCGGT
>JANNOU010000222.1:0-8877 GCA_031399305.1 Leptolyngbya sp. SOY_34_metabat_272 | reverse complement strand
GATTCAGGCGGACTGGTTTGCGCCTACTTTTCTGGCTCAGGTGCCGCTGGCCCAGATCGAATCGGTGGTTGCCGATCTCCGTACCAACCTGGGCCACTACCAGGCAGTGCAGACAGCCGGTCACGGTTATCGAGTGCAGTTCGAGCGCGGCGCGGTACCCACCCAAATCGTCCTCGACCTTAGAGGACGGATCTCGGGGCTCTTATTTCGAGCCAGCGCCATTAGCCTCAACGAGGCTGTCGAAGGCTTGCGAGCCCTTCCCGGCCAGGTCAGCCTCATCGTGCTGGAGAACCAGACCGAACGGGTGGCATTGAACGCCGATCAGCCCTTGGCCGTGGGCTCAGCCTTCAAGCTAGCGGTGCTTAACGCCCTAAAAGCTCAGATCCAGGCAGGTCAGCGTTCATGGCAGGAGGTAGTGACCTTGCAAGCGAGCTGGAAAAGCTTGCCCTCCGGCAGCCTGCAAAACTGGCCCGACGCTTCGCCGCTCACCCTGCACACCTTGGCTGCGCTGATGATCTCCCAGAGCGACAACACGGCCACCGACGCGCTAATTCACCTCGTAGGCCGCGAGGCCGTGGAAGCCTTGGCCCCGCGCAACCGCCCCTTCCTGACCACCCGTGAAGCCTTCATCCTCAAGGCGACCGCCAATCAGGCATTGTTACAGCGCTATCGCCAGGGGCAGGAAGCCGACCGTCGCGCCCTCTTGGACGAACTGAGTTCAGTGCCCCTTCCCGAAGCAGACGACTTCGCGCCGGATCCGACCGCCTTGGATATCGAGTGGTTTTTCAGCACTCGCGAATTGTGTCGCCTCATCGAAAGCCTCGCTGAGTTGCCGCTGATCAGCATCGAGCCCGGCCCCACCAATCCCAGAAACTGGGCGCAAGTGGCCTACAAGGGCGGCTCAGAGCCCGGCGTGTTGAACCTGACTACCCAGCTCCAGGCCAAGCGTGGCAAAACCTACTGCGTGGCCGCCACCTGGAATCACACCGAAACCCTAGACACCGCTCGCTTCGCCAGCCTCTACAGCGGCTTAATCGAGGGCTTGCAGGAGGCCTGAGTGCTGATCAAAAGACATAGCCAGGCACTTTGCCGCCGTCCCGGTGAGCGTTTGCACCAGCTGCTCAACTAGGCCCGGCAGTTGCGCCGAATCGCATCCCAGCAAGCTTGCCAACCCCAAAGGTTCAGGCGTTTCTGGTCCGAATACTTTGCGCCATAGATCAGGATCTGGTGCGAGTTGAATCGAGCCGTGTTGCAGGACGACGCCATTGCGCCAGACTTGAGCGCTCCCGATCAATTTGCGGCCATCGTTGAGCACTAAATCGGCATCGGTGGCAGTGCCAAAACAACTGGGGTGATCAATGTAGCCACGCCCAACCCGACCGAAGGCTAACTCTACGCCAAACTCGCGCAACCCTTCGATTAAGAACGCGCAGAGTTCGCGATAAATTTCAGCACGACGACCGGCTAGCCAGCTCGCAGGCAGCGCCAGCGCATACGTCAAATCTGCCTGATGCAACACCGCCCGCCCGCCCGTCGGACGACGTACCAGATCCAGCCCTCGCTCAGCAGCCAGGGCAGGCCAATGGTCCGGGATCGGGCGCTGGTTGCGGCCCAGAGAGAGGGCGGGCGGGCTCCAAGTGTAAAAGCGCAGAGCGGGAGCTTGGCCTAGCATCGCCTCATCCAGCGCCATCTGGGCCGCAGCGGGCGCATTCAGAAACGGTAGTAGCTGGGCAGTGCGACTAAGCGCCAAATTCAGCCTGAAGGGCGTCGTCATTGTCATCGGCCACCGTAGCCACCACGGTGATCGCACGCGAGATCTCACCCGGTGAGAGATCGGCCACACTGCGCGTGGCGACCACTACAACTTGCTCATTGACAATGCTGAAGCGAGACTCATAGGTCGCTGACCAGTTCAAATCCAGCAGCTTCCGGTACAAAGCCGCGTCGTTTTTGGCAGGCAGCTTGAGCACCGATGACCAAACAGTGATCGTATCGTCGTCGGTTTCACCCGTTAGTTGCACAAATACCTCGACACTGCCGTACTTAAACTTCCAGAGATTGCCACCTTCGCCACGGCTAACCTGGGCGCTGTCAGTCTGGTCCATACTGTCGATCACCGTCTCGATGATGTCGCGATGGCTGGCAATGGTGGACTCCTCCAGCTCGGTAGCAGGCGTGGTCTGATCCGTAGCACTGGAATTTGGGCTCATGAAAAACCTCCGGGTGAGCGGGAATAGATGGGGCAGCTTCCCCAACTGTACCGGGGACGCTCGTCCAGTGCCAAAATCGAAGGCGACTGCTTGCCCCGACCCTCTCGACGCTGCTGCGATGACCGAGCCCGCCTCCATCAGCCTCCACTACCACGAGCGCACCAAGTACTCGCCCGAGAGTCTGGCCGCTAATCCCCGAGGTTTGGACTGGAGCACCATGCCCGTGCCCTTCAAGGACTATCGCATCGGCACTGTTCTAGATCTCAAACCCTACCTGCCCCAAGCCGGGGTCAGCAGCAATGGAGCCGCCGCCGACCCGAACCCAGGTAACTGCTGGTTGCAACGGCTGTCCAAGCTGCTGTTCCTGAGCTATGGGGCCACGGCGGTGATGCGCTACGCCTCGGGGTTGCTCTACCTGCGGGCCGCCCCGTCCGCCGGTGGGCTCTACCCGGCAGAGCTATACGTGCTCTCGCAGGGCGTGCAGGTCGAAGGTCAGGCGGTCCTGCCAGCGGGGCTGTACAACTACCAGGTGCAGACCCACAGCCTAGTGCGCTTCTGGGACGACCCCCTCTGGCCGCAACTCCAGCTCGGCTGCTGCGAGCACCCGGCCCTGCAAGCCTGCCAACTGGCCCTAGCGACGACGGCAGTGTTCTACCGCTCGGCCTGGCGCTACGAGGACCGGGCCTATCGCCGCATCTTGCTCGACACCGGCCATCTGCTGGGCAATGTCGAACTGGCCGCAGCGCTCACCGGCTTTCGCCCGCATCTGATCGGCGGCTTTTTGGATGAGGTGCTCAACCCCTTGCTCTACCTGGACCCCGACCAGGAGGGCCTGACGACCCTGATTCCCCTGACCGATCTGCGGGCCTCCCAACCGCTGCCCCAACCCGGCAAGGCGGCCCTGGCCTCCGAGGTACAGGTGGATTACCCAGCCCTCTCCGAGGGTCAGCTATTGAGCTATCTCCACACGCAGACGGTGATCCACGCCTGCCCCACGCCCCAGCGTGCCTCAGAGGTAGAACTGGCAGCGGCTCAGCCCTCGGATCAGTACAATTTCCCGTTCTGCCTCAAGCTGCCGACCTCAAGCCCGCCGCTCGACTGGGGCATTGACCTGGCCGACTTGGAGACCAGCCTGATCAACCGCCGCTCGGTGCGCAACCCCGGTTACACCGGCGAACCTCTGAGCCTTGACGAACTGAAGGCGATCCTAGACTTTGCCTATCAACCGCAACACTACGGCGAGCAGGGCCTAGACCCAGCCCCCGACTACTTTGACCTGAACCTGATTGAGACCTTTGTGGCGGTCAACAGTGTGCAGGGGCTAGAGGAAGGCTGCTACTACTACGCGCCCCACGCCCAGGAACTGCGCCAGATCCGCTTCAAAAATTTTCGCCTGGAGATTCACTATCTCTGCCTGCAACAGGATCTGGGGCGGGACGCTGGGGCGGTGGTCTTCCAAACCGCCGATCTGCGCCAAGGCATCGCCCAGTATGGCGATCGCGTCTACCGCTACCTGCACTTGGACGCCGGGCACCTGGGCCAGCGCCTGAATCTGGCGGCGGTGCGGCTGGGGCTGGGCGTCTGCGGCGTGGGCGGCTTCTTTGACGACCAGGTCAATGCGGTGCTTGGCATCCCTGAAGAGGAGGCAGTCCTCTACATCACCACCCTGGGCCGTCTGCCCCAGCGCACCTGAAGCCAAACCGACTCAGAAATTCAGAGAAATTTCTGAATTTCTGAGTCGCGAGCGTGGCCAAGAACCACCGGGTATTACACTTCTGGATAGGCTCAGTCCTGCCCTGGCGGGGTTGGCGAGGCAGTGCTCGGGAGTGAATAACGTGACTGCGAAGGCGCTTGACGGCAGTGGACTGGCGCAAAAACTCCAGGCGGAGTTAGCTCAAGCAATTGCAGACCTGACCCCAGAGGTAGGACGGCCTCCGGGTCTGGCGGTGCTGATGGTGGGGGACAATCCGGCCAGCGCCGCTTATGTGCGCAACAAAGAGCGGGCCTGCCAGCGTCTGGGCATTGCCTCTTTTGGGCAGCACCTGAGCGCTGACACCCCTCAAGAGCAGCTCAGCCAGCAGATCCAGGCGCTCAATCGCGACGAGCGCGTCGATGGCATTTTGATCCAACTACCCTTGCCTGCCCATCTAGACTCGGTGGCGCTGCTCAACCAGCTGGACCCCGACAAGGACGTAGATGGCCTGCACCCGGTGAATCTGGGCCGTCTGGTGCGGGGCGAGCCGGGGCTGCGCAGTTGTACCCCCGCCGGGGTGATGCGGATGCTGGCAGAGACAGAGGTGAACCTGCGGGGCCAGCGGGCGGTGGTGGTTGGACGCAGCATTCTGGTGGGCAAACCGGTGGCGCTGATGCTGCTGGCCGCTGACGCCACGCTGACGGTCGCGCACTCGTTCACGCCGCAGCTAGCCGAGCTGACCCGCAGCGCCGAGGTCCTAGTGGTAGCGATCGGACGTCCCGAGGTGATTACCGGTGAGATGGTCCGTCCGGGCGCGGTGGTGATCGACGTCGGCATCAACCGGGTGACCGACTATGAGGGCAATTCGCGGCTGGTGGGCGATGTGGCCTATGCCTCGGTCAGTGAGGTGGCCCGCCTGATCACGCCCGTGCCCGGCGGAGTCGGTCCAATGACGGTGACAATGCTGATGCACAATACAGTCTGGAGCTATTGCCAGCGCCATCAGCGCCCGTGGCCCTTTAGCAGCGCCTCCTCTGAGCTAGCAGCCCTCAAGCAACCCCGATAACCTCTAATGATCAAGGCGAGTCTCGAAATTCGGAACCCTTTCGACCTGGCCGCATACTTGGCTGGGCGACAACTCCTGGTTGAGCAAGCGTTAGAGCAGTCTATCCCCGCTTCGGCTTATCCTGAGCAGCTCTACCAGGCGATGCGCTACTCCCTGCTGGCGGGAGGCAAGCGCCTGCGGCCCATCCTGTGCCTGGCCACCTGCGAACTGTTTGGGGGCACGCAGGATATGGCGCTGCCCACGGCCTGCGCCCTGGAGATAATCCACACGATGTCGCTGATCCACGACGACCTGCCCGCCATGGACAACGACGACTACCGCCGGGGCAAGCTGACCAACCACAAGGTCTACGGCGAGGCGGTGGCGATTCTGGCTGGGGATGCGCTGCTGGCCTATGCCTTTCAGTACGTGGCCGAAAATAGCCAGAGCGTGCCTGCTGAGCGGGTTCTGCAGGTGGTGGCTCGCCTGGGCAAGGCGGTGGCTGCCGACGGTCTGGTGGGCGGTCAGGTGGTAGACCTCGACTGCGAGGGCCGCACCGACGTCACTCTGGAGACCTTGAACTTTATCCATACGCACAAGACCGGAGCCCTGCTGGAAATCGCGGTAGTCTCGGGCGGCATTCTGGCCGGTGCGGGGCCGAGCGACATTGAGCACCTCACGCGCTACGCTCAAAACATCGGCCTCGCCTTCCAGATCGTGGATGACATTTTGGACATTACGGCGACCGCCGAGGAGCTGGGCAAGACCGCCGGCAAAGACCTCACCGCCCACAAGGCCACCTACCCCAGCCTCTGGGGCCTAGAGGAATCCCGTCGCCAGGCCGACTGCTTGATCCAGTCGGCCAAAGCAGAGCTGGCCCCACTCGGCCCTGGAGCAACGCCGCTGCTGGCTCTGGCCGATTACATCCTCAGCCGCACCCACTGAACCCGACACCGCCCCATGCAGGACATTGGCAATGTGATCAACAACCGGGTCCTGGTGGCTGCTGTGCTGGCCTCCCTCTTTGCTCAAGCGCTCAAGCTGGTGCTGGACTCCGTAACCACCGGCAAGTTGAATCTGCGCATCCTGACCGAGACAGGCGGTATGCCCAGTGCGCACTCGGCCCTGGTGGCAGCCCTAGCGACTGGCGTGGGCTTGAGCCGAGGCTGGGACAGTATCGAGTTTGCCATCGCTTCGATTTTCGCGTCGATCGTGATGTACGATGCGGCGGGCGTGCGACAGGCGGCAGGCAAGCAGGCGCGGGTGCTCAATCAGATCATTGATGAGTTTTTTCAGGAAGACCACCAGCTCGGCGAAGACCGCTTGAAGGAGCTTCTGGGGCACACGCCCATCCAGGTGATCGCGGGCTCGGTGTTGGGCGTGGCGGTAGCCTGGCTAGCGGGCTTGGCTTGAGCCTAGGCTGCTGAGCTGTCGCAACACTGACCTCTTGAGGATGGCTGGTCGAGCCCCAAGCTCGGAGGGTGAGCGTCTGAACTCGCTCGCTGGCGCAAAAAGCTCAATAATTGAACTTCTGGGCTCAGCGGGTCAAGTTCTAAGCTTGGGCGCTGGTGCAAAATACTCGGCTTGTGCAGCCAAAAGCTTGACCAGCCGGGTTCTGAGCCCGAGGAACCGAGCAAAAGACTCGACGGGTCGAGTTCTAAGCTGGAGAGCTGTCGCGAAAAGCCTCACGGGTCAAGTTCCAAGCTGGGACAACCGGGTTGGCAGTGAAGAGGCTCACGACAACTAACGGCGATCGCCCCACCACGCTTCTCGGAATCTCTCAACTCCAAACACCGCTCCGACTTAAGCTCCGACTTTCTGCGACCTTTTCTGACTGACGATCTTGGAACCGCTATTTATTCTGAGCATAGACGAAGACATTTTGATTGGGGGGAGTTGTTTTTCATGATTCGCCATATCTCGATCGACGCTCGCAATCCATTGCGAGTTGCGAGCGTTCTTGCAGAAATCTGGAACGGTAAGATCTATCAATTCTTCTATCCCGGTAGTTACAACGTAATGCCCTTTGACCACTATGGCACTGCCGTTGTGGTATTTCCTCAAGGGACTATATGGACTCCGGGTTCTGATACTCAATCAGCTCAATTACTCCCATCGGTATCTACTGATTTGGTGGCTATCCACGCTGCCATTTCGGTTCCCACGACTCAGCAGCAGATTGAGCAGATTGGGCAACGGGAAGGGTGGCACGTTTTGACTCGCGATCAGGGAGATGGTGCCTTCAGACTGGTTGAGTTTTGGTTGGAGAATCGAATCTTGTTTGAGTTTTTGCCGCCAGGATTTGAAGCTCAATATTTGCAGACCATGCAACCAAAGATGATCGAGCAAATTTTAGGACAGCCAGTTCAGCCCATAGCAGTTTAGGCAAGGTCTAGGCAATCGCTTCAAGGCGATTTTCAAAGAGCGATTACCCGGCCCGCAAAAAAGGAGTTTATCCATGACTGACCTCGAAATTTATAGCGCTGCACTTTGCCTGTTTGCCCATCAATGCGCTTAGCCTTGCTCGAAAAAGGAGTGCCTTTTAAGCTGATCGAAGCTGTTGCAGCCCGCGACTCAGTGCGTGCGATCGCTAAGTCTGAGGACTTTTACCTCGAACGTTACGCTCAGTTTGATCAAGCTCGCAAAGTCTAGACTCGTTGAACGCGACTGTCGCTCAATTGCTGAGGTTGACAGAACCAGCATCGTCAATCTGAAATATCACTTGAAATGGCTTAGCACCCTCTACGTCAACCATTGCCCCAACCCAGAACTCAAGCAGATTCACGTTGGCAGGGTTAGGCCTCAATCTTGCCTCCCGACGCTTGCACACGCCGCAGAATAAAGGCCTGCATTTCGGTTGAGAGACACGAGAGTGGCAGCGTGATGAACTGTGCTTTGGAGAACAGCAACCACCAGTAGCCCGAGAAGCACCAAACTTCTCGAAATGACGACCAGCGCAGGGTGACACTACCGATGCCAGACGTGACAGTGAACGACGACTCCTCGACCACAAGAGTGGCTTGTGGAGAACCCATCTGGCGGAGCTTGTGCAACGCATTCCGGTAGTGCACGACATAGAGGCTGGCGACGAATGCAGCAGCGAACACGAGAACTGTGGCGAGTACACCAACAACCCACGACGAAGCACCCTGCCATAGAGGAGCCGTGAGGCTCGCAGCTACTACACCCAGCGCGAGACAGCAAAGCCGATGCCAACGGTCCACCGCCAGAAGCCGAACACAGCTTGGCGAAGGAGAGGCTCGGTGTAGAGGAGCGTGGCTTGGTAGGACATGAAGCCTAACGTTTGAGTTCAGCCGCGCCGGAGGCATCGGCTACAACGAAGGGTTAGGTTGTCTGCCGGGCCAGCCCGCGTTTCTCGAGCAGCGTGAGCTACACACGTTCGAGCGCGCGATGCGGTTCGGCGGGAAGTTGAACATTGATCGTTGCTCCCGGATGGATAGCACCGCCGACGCGAACGATGCCCATGACACCTGCCTTTCGAAGCAGCCTTCCTTCGGAGGTGCGGTCCAGCACGGCGGACGTGAGCCCAGACTGAAAGTTATCGATCTGGGCGCAGGGATTGCGGAGCCCTGTGAGCGCGACGACCGCTGAGTGACCTATGTGAAGCTCGGTGCCAACCGGCAATGCAAGAAGGTTCAGCCCACGTGTTGTGATATTCTCGCCAAGCTGCCCGGCCACAACCGCGAAGCCCTTTGCTTCGAGATCTTCAAACAGTTCACTGTGGATGAGATGAACCTGACGCAGGTTTGGCTGCGATGGGTCTTGGGCGACCCGAGACCGATGCTTGACCGTAACTCCGCAATGAGCGTCACCTTCAACTCCGAGTCCTGCAAGCAGAGTGATTTGCGGAGCCGGGAGCTTTGAGAATCCGTGTTCTGGACTCGAACTTACAGATACAACATGAGCTT
>JANNOU010000221.1:0-1730 GCA_031399305.1 Leptolyngbya sp. SOY_34_metabat_272 | reverse complement strand
ATGATCTGGATAGTGTGGTCGTAACACTCGCGCAGATACACCCGCGCGGCCTCACTCAGCAGCGGACAATCTTCGCGCAGAAGCTCGTTAATGGCATCGCGCAGAGGCCAGACGGCCCGGCGCAGGAGCAGCAACTCGCGCTTGACCTGGTTGATGCGCCGCAAAGATTGACGCTTGGGGCGCTCCACAATCTCAATCTCCAGGTCTTCCAGACGTTCGCCATAGTCCTCAATAACTGGAAAGAAGCCCTCGATCGTGGCCTCCAGTAGGGCATAAAGTAAGAAATCTGGGCCATGGCTGTGCAGCAGACTATTGCGGCGGCGAATGCGCTCGCGCACCGGCTCAAAGCAGTCGTGCTCGGGCTCTTCCTGAAAAGTCACCACATAGCCCGAGCCCAGCACCAGGCTGATCTGTTCGAGGTCAAAGCCACCTCCCACTGCAGCGGGTTTGGGCGTGACATTGCGGGTAATCAATAGTTGATGCGTGTGGAAGTTCTCGGCCCGAGGGCGTTGGGGCACGTTCACAACCTGCGCCAGCAGGAGGGGATGCAAATCTAGCACCTCGGCAACTTGCCTGAGCAGCTCGACATTGCCTAAGCCCTGCACATCGATCCAAGTGACCGTTTTCGGATTTTTGAGATAGGGCTCCAGGTCTATGGGATCATCCACCACAAACTGGCAGACGGCGTCTTTGCAGTAATCAATCACCTGGATGCGGGCGGGTGTGGCATCAGGCTGAATGAAGAGGGTCTCGGGTGAGTCCGCAGCAGAGCGACGATAGTGAGAGGAGGGGCCACGGGGTGGGGGCGGAGCTTCCACAAGTCTCTCCTGAGCAGGTACCGCTCTCCATGGTGCCCTAACTCAAAAACCATGCCAAACCTGATCAAGTTCGATGTGGCGAACGCAAACGCGAGGGCCGGTCCCGATCAGGCGTCACAAGGCGAGGTGATAGCGGGCTGCGGCATGCACCTGGTTGAAATCTGGGAGCATGACCTGCCGAGCAGCGTCAAAGGTGTTCCACTGCTCCGCATCGGGGAGCGACGGGATGGTGACAGTCTCGCGGCGATCGAAGCCAACTAGGGCGGCATCCACCAGTTCATCAACTTCCATCACAGGCGGCAGCGCATTCAGATCCCAACCTGAGCGCTCCCAAATTTCCGTCCGCGTTGATGCTGGCAGCACAACCTGGACATAGACACCTTTGGGTCCAAGCTCAAGGTGGAGACCCTGGGTGAGGAAGAGGACGAAGGCTTTGGTCGCACCATAGACGGTCAGACCGAATTCCGGTGCTAGCCCAACCACCGAACTGATGTTGATAATTGCGCCCTCGCCCGCCTTGACAAAGCGTGGGGCGACGGCGCTGGCAAGCCGCGTCAGCGCCGTGGTGTTGAGGCTGATGATTTTAGCTACCTCGTCCGGGCTTTGATCGACGAAACTGCTGGCAGCGCTGACCCCCGCGTTGTTGACCAGGATACCGATGCGCGTGTCGGCGCGTAGCCGCTCCTCCACCTGGGCGAGTTCACCCGCATCGGTGAGATCCGCCTGAAGGATGTCAACTGCTACTCCGGTTTCCCGGCGCAGTCGTTCGGCTAGAGCCTCCATTCGGGCGCGGTCACGCGCTACCAGCACAAGATCGTAACCCCGCTTTGCGAAACGATCGGCATAGACAGCACCGATTCCACTGGATGCTCCAGTAACGAGTGCGATCTGATTGGCTAGGTTGCTCATGAT
>JANNOU010000213.1:0-6917 GCA_031399305.1 Leptolyngbya sp. SOY_34_metabat_272 | reverse complement strand
CTTCTCGGTCTCCACTGGGCTCGCCTCCGTTCGGCTCGATTCCCTGACAGATGGGGGTGTCCCTTCATTACACACCCAGACCTGGGGCCAAGAGAAGCCCAACCAGCCCAAGCCAGCACGGCAGCCGCCAATCGCTACCATTGGAAAGAGAGCGCAGAGTGTCAAGCCGCTCCCGGCAACCGAACAGATGCAGTTCATCGACCAAGCAGAAATCCAAGTCACAGCAGGCGACGGCGGCGACGGCATGGTCGCCTTCCGGCGCGAGAAATACGTGCCCGCAGGCGGTCCCGCCGGTGGCAACGGTGGCAGAGGCGGCAACGTGATCCTACGCACCACCGAAAACCTCCAAACCCTGCTGGACTTCCAATACGCACACCGCTTCAAAGCCGAAAACGGCGAACGCGGCGGCTCCAAAAACATGACCGGGGCCAGCGGAGCCGACCGGATCATCGAAGTGCCCCGGGGCACCGTCATCCTCGACGCCGAGACCGGTGAGTCCCTGGGCGACCTGATTAGCACCGGCCAAGAACTCTGCGTCGCCAAAGGCGGCAAAGGCGGCCTAGGCAACCGCCACTTCCTGAGCAACCAGAACCGTGCCCCTGAACGCGCCCTGCCAGGGCTGCCCGGCGAGAGCCGCCTCCTACGCCTAGAGCTCAAGTTGCTAGCCGAGGTGGGCCTGATCGGCCTGCCCAACGCAGGTAAATCCACCCTGATCTCAGTGCTCTCCGCCGCCCGACCCAAAATCGCCGACTATCCCTTCACCACCCTGGTGCCCAACCTGGGCGTGGTGCAAAAGCCCACCGGCGATGGCGTCGTCTTTGCCGACATTCCGGGCCTGATTGAAGGGGCACATCTGGGTACCGGCCTCGGGCACGACTTTCTGCGCCACATCGAGCGCACCCGCGTCCTGGTGCACCTGGTCGATGCCACCGCCGCCGACCCCCTGCACGACTACCAGACCATCCAACAGGAACTGCACGCCTACGATCACGGCCTGGCCCAAAAGCCCCAGTTAGTCGTGCTCACCAAGCTAGATGCCATAGTCCCCGCCCTGGCCGCCGAGATCAACGCCGATTTGGCCGCCCAGCTGCCAGGACCCGTCTTCGGCATTTCCGCCGTCGCCCGTCAGGGACTCGATGAGCTGCTGCGGGCGATCTGGGCGCTGCTCGAAACCAGTGTGCCAGAGCCCAGCCTGCCCTAGCTCAGACGGGCCAGACATTCCAGGATCATCACCTGATTAGACTGGGCAAACGGCTGAATCGCCAAAGCACGTCGAAACGAGGGAATCGCCTCGGCGTAGCGCTCCAGCTCGAAATAGCACAGACCCAAGCCATTCCAGGCTCCAAAGTGATGGGGGTTGAGCGCCACCACCCGCTGACAGTCCTGCAAAGACGGCTCATAGCGCTTGCGTAGATAGCGCAACGTCGCTCGCTTGTTCCAGGCTTCGGCAAAATCTGGGTATTGCTCAATCAGGGCGCTGAACTGCTGCTCTGCCTCACCAAAGCGCTGCTGCTCCAGGTAAATCGTGCCGACTCGCAGCCGCTGCTCCGCCTCGGCACCCGCCTGAGCGAACCAGCGCTGCCACAGCGTCCGGGTAGCGCGCAGGCGCACGGCCTCAGCTTCGTGGTGCAGAGCCTTCAGTAAGCTTGACAGGTCATCCGATAGCTCAGAACTCACAGGCAGTGTTTCAGCTCTCCTGTCCTCCAGCTTAGGCATTAAACTGGCTGGCTGCCGCCGCCGCTAGAATTGGCCGACAAATACCAAGATACCGAAGCCGAGCAAAGTCAGGCCACCCGCCAGTCCATAGGTCCAGATTTGATGAAAGCTGCGCAGCTGCTCCCCCCCAGCCGTTTGCACCGAGATCAGGTCAATCCAGGGTAACGGCCCTCGGCGAAACCAGCCCCGCAGGATCACTGGCTGCTGAGCCAGACGGCGCAGCTTGGGAAAGCCCAACAGCAGGCTCGCAACCGGCCCCGCCGCCGCCGTGTAGCGCAGCGCCACCCGCCCCGTATCGTCCTCAAAGGCGACCCACGCTGCTGGATAGCTGCCCGGGTCTTGGGGCAACACCAGCCTGCCCTGCAATTGCACTGGGAGGCCTTGCAGCGGTTCAGCGCTGGCAGTCAACAGCAGGCTGCGCAGATCAGGGCTGCGCTGCAGGCGCTCCACTGCAACATCCGGGTAGAGCGTGTTCACCTGCAGCAGGAGACCACTGCCAATGCCAATCGGTAACATCCCTAACACCAACCAGCCATCACGCAGCAACAGGCCCAGCAGCCAGCCCAACCCCAACCCCAGCCCAGCCCCTAGCAGCGGCCCACGAAATATCGCCAGTGGCAGCAGCCAGTTGCGCCCCAACTGCTGCAGCTCCAGCCGCCTGCCCCAGGCAATCACCTGCTCTAGGTTGAACTGGGTGGGCAGAGCCAGTTGCTGGGCGTAGCCGTCCAAGGCTCCCAGTCGCTTGCCCAGCAGAGGATGGCTGGTCAGCAGTTCACTCCACCGCCCCCAGTGATTGTAGAGATCCCAGACCATCCAGCGCTCTGTGCATTGCGGGTCGGGCGGGTCGGCCCGCAGCACCTGGCCCAACGCCTGCGCCGCTCGGTAATCGCATAAGCTCAGAGGCCGGATCCCCTCAAGCAAGCTCAGGCTGGGATTGGCTCGGGCGGGATCGCTGGGGGGCTCGAGCGCCTGGGCAGTGCCCCAAGCTATCTTCACCAGCGCTCGGGCCAGAGCGTTGGGGTTGCCAGTCTGAGCGGTGGCAAAATGGTCCGCGTGGTGGACCCGCCGTCGGGACAGCCACAACAGCGGCCACAGGCTCAGGTGGTAAAGCTCGTAACAGCCTGCGGCTAACAGCGAGATGCCCCAGCGCGTCCAACTGCGTTGCAGGTAGCGATTGTACAGAGCGACCAGCCCGGTGTAGAGCAGGTAAGGTAGCTGCGCTAGAAACATCCCGAGGCTAATCACAACGCAATCGCCGGTCGCGAGTTGCCCTAGCTCGTAGGCGTAGACGGCTGCCAACTCATCCGGCTCCAGCGCCATCAGCAACCCCGAACTGACCACCAGCCGCGCCGTGCCCGGCAAGCCAGCATAGCTGAAAGCCAGGGGAACACTCAAATCCACAACGCCCAAACGCACGCCTTTGAGCCAAGGGGCGGTGGGGCGGCGACGCTCGCCCAGCCGCTGCAACAGCCGGGACGCTTCAGGACTTTGGCGACTCAGGTCGGTCAACGCCAGCCAGCGCAGCCCCCCTCCCAACCGCCGCACACTCCAGTCCAGCAGCCAGGGTGACAGGACTGCCACGCCCGCCAGCAACAGCAGGATCGGCACCAAGCCGGGGAACAGCGCTCTGCGCAGTAGGACAGGGATCCATCCGAACAGCACCAAGGCGAGCAGCACTTCTCCTAGCAGGGTCAGGCCCATGACGGGTACCAACTCCCCGACCTTCACGAGCCGCACCGTCCCCCCCCCACGCTGCGAGCGCTCGGTGAGCGGCAGGTAAAATCCTTGGGCAGCCCGAGGCCGGGAGGCTGCTGCAGGCTCAGGCGGGCTTGAGGAGGTAGGCGGTATAACAGGCACGGTAGTTGGCTCCACAGGGCCGACGCTCGCCGGACGTCGGGCTTCAAGGGTCGAGAGCATTTGTTGCGCCCAGGTCTGAACCTTGGGGTTCGTGGCGCTGGTTAGGCTCCCGCATAGGCTGAGGGCATCTTCGTGTCGTCCAGTGCGCTCATAAGCTTGCACAAGGTATACCTGCGCCTGAATCCGATCGCGAGGGTCACCGCCAGCGACCGGATTCAGGGCCAACGGTTCCAGCATCTGGATAGCCTCGGCGTAGCGCTGTTGCTTTAGTGCCTCTACCGCGGCTCGCAGTGACAGCATTTCATTCCTCCATACGCCTCCCGCCCAAAGTATCCAATAGAATAGCTAGAGCTTCTAACAAACGCCCTCAAACCCAGGCAGGAGAACTGAGCCAAGTGCGGCGTGGCTCGCGACCGCTAAGGCTCTGAGCCCTTCGTACCCACGAGCAGGATGGACAAGATCACGGTTCCACAGGGCAAGCTAAACGTACACCATTGTGGCTCTGGGCTTCGGGATGCTTCGATGAATCAGGCTTGGGTTCGGTGGCTGCCTCGGTCCCTACAAGCGAGGCTAGAGGGACGGTACAGCCTACAGAAAATTCTCAGCAATACTGGCTGGCTGTTTGCAGATCGGGTGCTGCGCATGAGCTTGGGGTTGCTCGTCGGTGTTTGGGTCGCCCGCTACCTCGGCCCCGAACAATTCGGCTTCTACAGCTATGTGATTGCCTTTGTGTCCCTATTCAGCGCCTTAGCGACCTTAGGGTTAGATGGCATCGTCGTGCGCGATATCGTCCGCCAACCAGCCTGTAAAGAGGAAACCCTTGGCACCGCCTTTGCACTCAAACTGTTGGGTGGAGTTGTCACGTTGCTCCTGGCCACCGTCACAATTACTTGGTTACGTCCAGGCGATTCGCTGAGTCAGTGGCTGACAGTTGTGATCGCAGTAGGGATGCTATTTCAAGCGCTCGACAGCATTGACTTTTGGTTTCAATCGCAGACTGAATCAAAGTACACGATTTACGCCAAGAGTGCAGGTTTTGTGCTGATCAATCTGGTTAAAATTGCCCTGATTCAGAGGCAAGCTCCGCTCATTGCTTTCGCTTGGGCAGGCTCGGCAGAGACTGCCTTGGGTGCAGCAGGATTGGTACTGTCCTACCAGCTGAATGGACATCACCTAAAAGCCTGGCGAATCACTTTTTCGCGAGCGATTGAGCTGTTGAAGGATAGCTGGCCGCTGATTCTATCAGGCGTCATGATCATGCTTTACATGCGAATCGATCAAGTCATGTTGGGTCAGAGCGTGGGCGATCAGGAGGTTGGCATCTATTCGGCAGCCGTGAAGTTAGCAGAGGCTTGGTACTTTATCCCGATTGCCATCGTTTCTTCTATGTTTCCCAACGTCGTAGAGGCCAAAAGCATTAGCGAGGACCTTTTTTACGCAAGGCTGCAAAAGCTCTACAATTGGATGGCTTTCCTGGCCTATATCGTAGCAATTCCAATGTCACTGGCAGCGGGACCGCTCATTGAAGTCCTATTCGGCAGTCACTACCAGGCAGCAGGACCTATGCTGTCGATGCTGATCTGGTCGGGTCTATTCGTTAATTTGGGCGTGGCTCGTAGCTCATTTCTGACTACGATGAATTGGACCAAGGTTCATTTTATGACGGTTGCATTGGGTTGCCTAGTGAATATTGCCCTCAATCTTGTTTTGATCCCACGCTACGGCGGTATGGGGGCTGTCATCGCCTCTTGCTTTGCCTATTGGTTCGCCGCCCAAGGAACCTGTCTTTTCTACAAACCCCTTTTCAGAACTGGATACATGCTGACCAGAGCCATGCTCTACCCCAAGGTATGGTAATGGTAGGCATTAAATCAGCCGCCAAACAGATCCTGAGAAATCTCAGTCTGAATCCGTTGATTGATTTATATTCACTGTATTCACTGAGAACAACTGGTCCACTCCAAGAAGATGGATGGTTCAGGAGCTATCGGGAAGATTTGCCAGTTGATCGCAATGGCAATCCCATTCCATGGCTCACCTACTCAGCAATTGAATTTTTGGCCAAAAGGATTCACTCCCAAATGTCTATTTTTGAATATGGATGCGGGGCTAGTACGCTCTGGTGGTCCTCTCGAATTAGGGAAGTCATCTCATGCGAACACGATGAAAACTGGTACCAACAAGTCATAACAAAGATTCCATCCAACGTCACCCTTTATCATATAGCTCTTGAAAATGAAGAGGGCTACTCAAAAAAAGTGGCAGATTTTGTTCAGAGATTTGACATTATTATAATTGATGGTCGAGAGCGGGTAAATTGTGCCATCAATTCTTTGAGTGCACTCAAGGATGATGGTCTTATAGTCTGGGATAACAGTGATCGAGAGGAATATGAGGAAGGTTATCAATTTCTTTTCTCCAAAGGCTTTCGTAAGATTGAATTTATTGGTATGGTGCCAAGCCTTAATCTCAAAAATGAGACAGGGATTTTCTACAGAGACAATAACTGCCTGGGCATTTGAAGGTTTATAGGAAGGTCTAGAGACATGCCTCAGTTGAGCACTCCCATTGTCTTGATTATTTTCAACCGGCCTGACACTCTTAGAAAAGTGTTTGAGGCTATCCGCTGCGCACAACCCTCTAAGCTTCTAGTTATTGCTGATGGACCACGACCAGAAGTGGTAAGCGATGCGCGGAAGTGTGCTGCTGCTCGTACAATCCTTGAACGCGTCGACTGGAAGTGTGAAGTTCTCACTCATTACTCGGAGATCAATCTGGGTTGTAAGTGGCGCGTGTCTAGTGGATTAGACTGGGTTTTCAAGACTGTTGCAGAAGCTATTATTCTGGAAGATGATTGCTTACCGCATCCAACCTTCTTTCCCTTCTGTGAGGAATTACTCGAGAGGTATCGTGAGGACGAGAGAGTCATGGCAATATCCGGTGATAATTTTCAGTTCGGCCACAGGCGAACGGAGGATAGCTACTACTTTTCTCGTTACAATCACTGCTGGGGTTGGGCAACTTGGCGGAGAGCATGGCAACATTATGATGTCGAAATGAAGCTATGGCCTGTGCTCAAAGAAGGCGATTGGCTCAAAGATATTCTGGGCAATCATCGTGCAGCCTCCTACTGGAGAAAACGTTTTCAGGCTGCTGACAGCGATACAATTGATACTTGGGCCTACCGGTGGACTCTTGCCTGCTGGCTTCAGAGCGGTTTGAGTATTCTTCCCAACGTTAATTTAGTTTCTAACATTGGTTTCAACGCAGAAGCTACTCACACGAAGAGTCAGGATCGACTTGCCAATTTGCCCTTAGAAAAGATGGATTTTCCTCTACTACAC